>JALUXZ010000274.1 GCA_027018935.1 Mariprofundaceae bacterium | reverse complement strand
GATTTTATGCAAATGATTACGTCCAAAGGCAGCAATATAAGCATGCGCACGCAGCAATACCCCTACCTGACCAAGCGCGCCTAAAATAGTTCCACAAGATTGCTCACCCTGTGTTTCAATACGGTATACATCACTGTCTTTCACAATGCGTGGCACAGGCAAATAAGGCGCAAGCGTGTCATTCACCACCACAGGTCCTGCACCTGGGCCACCACCACCATGCGGTGTTGAAAAAGTTTTATGTACATTAATATGCAGGCAATCAATGCCCATATCACCGGGGCGAGCTACACCCACCAAGGCATTCAGGTTCGCCCCATCACCGTACACCAAACCGCCAGCATCATGCACCAACTGACAGATTTCTTTGATGTCAGATTCAAAGGCTCCTGCGGTATTCGGATTGGTCATCATCAAAGCTGCCACATCATCATCGAGATGTTTTTTCAGCTCTTCTAAATCAATACGACCATCCGCACCTGATTTTAATTCCACCGTATGCATGCCACACAACGCAGCAGATGCGGGATTCGTGCCATGTGCAGAATCAGGAACCAATACTTTTTTGCGATGTTGCTGACCACGTGCATCCAAGCAAGAACGAATCATCATCAAACCAACAAGTTCACCATGTGCGCCTGCGGCAGGTTGCAACGTTACATCGGAAAAACCTGCAATTTTGCACAACCATTCCTGTAGTTCATACAGCAATGCCAATACACCTTGCACACTATCCACTGGCTGGTCGGGATGAATATTTGCCAAGCCTGATAATCGAACCACTTGCTCATTCACCCTTGGATTGTATTTCATGGTACAAGAGCCAAGCGGATAAAAACCAGTTTCAATGCCGTGATTCCATTGCGACATGCGCACAAAATGACGCACCGTTTCAGGCTCAGATAAACCTGGGATATTGGCAGGTTTTTGACGTGCAAAAGCAGTTAAGTCAGCGGAAATATCACCTTGCACACCCGGCAAGCTGATCGATTCAGCCGCTTCATGGGCATGTTCAAACAATAGCGGTTCTTCATGTTGGATGCCGCCCACGGCGGAATATGTGTTTGAAGTGTTTAACGCGCTCATGCCGCCACCTCCAAAGCTGCCAAATAATCTTGAATATCAGCAGCCTCAATCATTTCCGTGGTGGTCACCAGCAAATGCTTGGGTTCCATATTGCTATCCAACTGCTCCAATGGAATACCTGCAAACATGTCTCGCTTCTGTGCTTCTTCTAAAAAGGCATCACGTTTTTCTTGGCTCTCAAAACTCAACACAGTTTCATGAAAGCGCGCACCTTGCGCGGCTGTAATATGAGCAGGTAGCCCAGATATTAAAGCATGCAATGCCGCCGCAGAACGTGTTGCCACGGTCTTCAAGCCTTCATCACCCATCAAGGTCATATACGTTGCTGCGGCAGTACACATCAAACCTTGGTTGGAACAAATATTCGATGTCGCTTTTTCACGGCGGATATGTTGCTCGCGCGTGGAAAGTGTTAATACAAAACCACGTTTGCCATCAGCATCTGAGGTCATGCCACACACACGCCCTGGCATTTGTCGTACATATTTTTGTTTGCAGGTAAACAAACCCAAATGCGGACCACCAAAGCCCATAGGAATACCCAAAGATTGCCCTGAACCCACCGCAATATCTGCACCACATTCGCCAGGCGATTGAATCAATGCAAAGGCCGTCGCATCAGAAAACGCTACCACCATTAAACATTTGGCAGCATCACATGCAGCCCGTAATGCAGCCAAATCATAGACTGAACCATAGAAATCAGGATATTGTACAATCACACAGGCTGTTTTCTCATCAATGCTGGCAATAACCTTATCCAAATCTGTAGCAAATCCATCCATCGCCACTTCAACATATTCACCATCAAGGCGAGAAAGATAATTCTGTGTCACCGAGCGATAACGAGGGTTCACCGAACCCGCCATAACCATTTTAGATTTTCGCGTCACACGGCGTGCCATCAATGCCGCTTCTGCCGTGGCAGTAGCTGCTTCATACATCGAAGCATTGGATACATCCATACCTGTTAAGCGCGCAATCATGGTTTGGAATTCAAACAAGGTTTGCAACGTACCTTGAGATATTTCTGGCTGATAAGGTGTATATGCGGTTAAAAACTCACCACGCGAAATAACATAATCAACCACCGCAGGTACAAAATGATGGTACGTACCACCACCCAAGAAGCAACGCGTATTACCCGCATGACGGTTCTGCTCAGATGCCTTGGTAAATTTACGTACAATACCTGCTTCTGACAAAGCTTCAGGTAAATCCAGAGAACCTTGCTCAAGGTGGAACTCATTAGGAATATCAGTAAATAAATCAGACATCGAATCCATAGCCATGCTTTCCAACATGGCTGCGCGATCATTCTCTGTATGGGGTAAAAATCTCATATTTGACTCTCAAACCACAAAAACAAAAGGGCACACAAGCTCTGTGCCCTTCACTCTCTCGTGGTGAATTATTCGTAACTATTCAGCTCACCACCGATTCGCCCGACACCTGCGTTAGAAAATGCTCACTTACAGCAGTAAGTTGTGCTTTTCCGCCTTGGTCTCGAACAAATCAGCAGCAATCTGAACAGATACAGACCGATTGATAACTATGCTGAATAGTTACAATTATTCTTCTAGGAACGTGGTATATTCATCATCAGACATTAGCTCATCGCTGCTGCCCGACATCTTCACTTTGGCAATCCAACCTACACCATAAGGATCGGTGTTCACTTTCTCAGGCTCGCTCTCAAGCAGTTCATTCACTTCAATGATTTCACCTGCTACAGGCGCATAAACATCGGAGACCGCTTTTACCGATTCAACCACGGTGTAGGCTTCAGCAGCATCCACAGTACGCCCAATTTCAGGTAGTTCCACAAAGACAATATCACCCAAGGCTTCTTGGGCATGATTAGAAATACCGAATGTCGCCGTATCACCTTCAATACGCACCCACTCGTGTTCTTTGGTATATTTTAAATCCGCAGGAATACTCATCTTTCCCTCCACTTATCTTCTTACGTTTGATCTTACAAATGGCAGACTTGTGCGTTCAGCAGCTACTTGCTTGCCACGAATTTCAATGCTCACATCACCTTCGACTGCATGTTCTGGTTTCACATAGGCTAATGCCACACCGCCAGCCATCGGCGAATGCATACCAGAAGTCACTTCACCACTTTCAACACCACCCACAAATACTTTATAGTGCTCGCGTGGAATACCACGTTCAGTCAGCTTAATCGCGATCAAACGTTGTTTCGCACCTTCCGCTTTGCGTGCTTCTACAGCTTGTTTACCAATAAAGTCACCTTTATCCAGTTTGGTAATCCACATAAGCTTGGCTTCTACAGGTGTCACGGCATCTGATATTTCATGACCATACAGCGCATAACCCATTTCAGTGCGCAACATATCACGTGCAGCTAAACCAATCGGTACCGCTCCATTCTCCAGCAATGCCTTCCAAACATCTACAGCAATACTATTGGGAATATAAATTTCAAAACCATCTTCGCCCGTGTAACCCGTGCGTGAAATAATACCGCCAGCCTCGCCAATCTTACCACGGGAAAACTTGTAATAAGCAATGCTTTCTAAATCTATATCTGTGATGGTTTGTAGTGCCGCTTGGGCTTTTGCGCCTTGTAATGCCAGCAGCGTAGTATCATCAGATTCATCAGTAACAGTCACATCAAAGCTTTCTGACTCAGTTTGTAAATGTACTACATCTTTATGACGATTCGCCGCATTGATGCACAAATAATAAGCATCATCAGAAATTTTATAGGTGGTAATATCATCAATAAATGTACCTTGCTCATTCAGTAGCGCAGAATATTGCACCTGCCCATCAACAAGCTTGGACACATCATTGGTGGTTACATATTGTAAAAAAGCCAGTGCCTCTTTACCCTCAACACGCACTTGCCCCATGTGGGTAATATCAAATATACCCGCTTCGCCATCACGCACAGCAGTATATTCTTTTAATGCACCTTGTTTATATTGTACAGGCAACTCATAACCTGCAAACGGTACAATTTTCCCGCCTGCTGCCACATGTTCGTCATACAACGGTGTTTTCAACAATTCACTCACCTTCATCTCCTACATGTGCTTTAAATGCCTGAATAGTATTGGCGAGCAACATCGTAATTGTCATCGGACCAACACCACCTGGCACTGGTGTAATCCACGCTGCACGTTTGGATGCTTCCTCAAAATCCACATCACCCGTCAACGATCCATTTTCAAGGCGATGAATACCAACATCAATCACCGTTGCACCCTTTTTAATCCACGCGCCTTCAATCAAGCCCTGTTTACCCGCCGCAGCAACCACAATATCAGCGCGCTCAATATGGCTCTGTAAATTATTCGTGAAGCGATGACAGACCGTGACCGTCGCTCCAGCCAGCAGTAATTCCATCGCCATAGGTCGCCCAACAATATTCGAAGCTCCAACAATCACCGCTTCTTTACCATGCAAATCTTGACCTGTTTCTTCAAGTAACTTCATGCAACCATAAGGCGTACAAGAGCGCAACGTCGGCTGGCGAACCGTTAAACAACCAACATTATATGGATGAAAACCATCCACATCCTTGCTCGGGTCAATAGCACTTAAAATTGCATCGGAATGAATATGAGCGGGCACTGGCAACTGCACCAAGATACCGTCCACTTTAGGGTCGGCATTCAATTCACTAATTAAACCCAAGAGATGTTGCTGCGTCGTATCCGCAGATAATTCATAGGAAAATGAAGCAATTCCAGCTTTCTCACAACCGATTTTTTTATTTTTAACATACACATGCGAAGCAGGGTCACTACCTACAATAATCACAGCCAAACCTGGCGCGCGACCATGTTTTTGCTTTAATTGGGCACTTTCATCATGCATCGCTACACGCATACGTTCGGCAAGAGCCTTGCCATCAAGAATTTTAGCTGAAGTTGATTGAGTCATATCCCGCATTGTGACAAAGGTTTTTCTTTTCGCAAATC
>JALUXZ010000273.1 GCA_027018935.1 Mariprofundaceae bacterium | reverse complement strand
TGTTAGGCATAGTGATTGAACGTAGAGGTGAGAATGAGGCAGGTTGATGTAGTCATTGTGGGAGCTAGCCTTGCGGCAGCGGCAGCGGCAAAACGCTTGGTTGATGCTGGTTTGGAAACGGTCATTCTGGAAAAACAGAAGCTGCCACGGCATAAGATTTGCAGTGGTATTTTATCACCGCGTGGACATCGTTTTTTGATTGAGAATTTCGGAGCTTTGCCTAGAAAAGCTCTGCATGAACCAACATCATGCAAAGGCGTGACCTTTCATTTTCCGAGCATGCTTTCGATGTCGATGGATTTCTTTGGTGGCCCAACACCACATTTACATCGTAAATATGCAGATCATTGGGCGATTGAGCAGAGTCATGGCGAAGTGCTGGATGAAACATCCTTTTTATCATTGGTTCAGAGCGACAGTGATGTGATTGTCACGGCACGTAAAAAAGGTTGTGATAGCTTTCAAATAAAAACCCGTTATGTGATTGGTGCAGATGGCCCTGTATCGCCTGTACTGCGTTCACTTTATCCAACGTATCATAAAGATATTCCGATGTTTTTTGTCGGGCAGAAGTTTCATGAGATTATTGATTGTCCACTGGATGAAGATTACTTTCACTTTTGGTTTCATCCTGATTTGGGGCATTATACTTGGAGTCATGCCCGTGATGGTAGGCAAATTGTGGGTGTGGGTTATAAAGTGGGCGAGAAATTTCATGATCGTCATGCTTATGTGGCAAACTATTTCAAAGAAAAGCATGGGGTGCATTTAAAACCTGCCGATGATGACCATGAGGGTTGCTCGGAGAATTTTGGTCCATCGTTAATTAATCGTTATGTGTTTGGTAAGGGGCGGGTATTGATTACTGGGCAAGCTACGGGCTTTTTAAATATGATTGGTGAAGGCATGAGCTGCGCTTTGCATTCGGGAGCCATTGCGGGCGAATCGATTGTTGATGCGATGCTGAGAAATAAACCAGTGCAGGAAATTTATCGCCGTAGCATTGCCTCGGAAGTGCGCCGCACGACAGATCAATGGAACCCTTTAAAGGTGGCATTTGCCAAACCGCATGAGGCAGACTTTCCCAAAGCCTTAATGGCGATGCCGATGAAAGAGCGTTTGATTGTTATGAAGGATATTTGGCACTTCGTTAAGCTTTACAAAGAATTCAAATGGGGTCGCCAGATTATGGCAGTTAGTATGCAACGTTTGTTGCGTGGCGATTATTCGCAAAAGAACTGGTTATAGGATAATACACTGAATAACCGCATTCAGTCGCTGCTTTTTCCATCGTGCTGTTTATTTTGTCATACAGTGATAGAGACTGATGAAAAAGGCTGTTGCAGGGAGTGCTTTTCCAAGATTCGCCCATTATCAACGGATAAATGCAGTATTTGCGGCATAGGACTGCCAAAAGAGCTTGTGCCAGGTCCGTGTGGTAAATGTTTAGAGAATAGACCTGCACAATGTGCGACGCATAGTTTATATGCCTACAAGGGCGCAGTGCGTGATGCTGTATTGGCTTGGAAGCTACAAGGGCACGATGCCGCCATTTTATGGTTGCTGGATGTCGCCGAGAAACGCTTAAAAGAAGTATTGCAGCCTGATGACTTATTGTTGCCAGTGCCGATGCCCTTATCTCGCATGCGTAAGCAGGGGCAACATCATGCCGCAGATTTATGTAAGCATATTGCTAATCAAATAGGCTGTCAGTGGGATTGGAGGGTATTGCGGCGTGTTGGAGAGCAGCAACGACAATCAGCATTATCAGGCGCACAGCGGCGTAAAAATTTACGTAAGGCATTTGCCATAGACTCGGACTACTGGCATCAGCGCGATAGTGTGGTTGGGCGCATTTGGGTGATTGATGATATTATTACGACAGGAATGACGCTACATTTCGCAGCCAAAGCTCTGCGTAGCATCAGCAATGAAATACATGCACTCTCGCTAACGCGGGCAGTGAAGGATGGTTAAGTAATGGCGAAAATTGAAGTTTATTCAGGTGATTACTGCCCGTATTGCATGCGGGCAAAGGCATTGTTAAAACAGCGCGAACTGGAATTCGTGGAATACAACGTGCAAAGTGAACCAGAAAAACGGGTTGAAATGGTGGAGCGTGCGCCGGGTGTGCGCACCATTCCTCAAATTTTCATCAATGACCGTCATGTTGGCGGCTGTGATGATTTGTATGCCTTGGATAAAAAAGGTGAGTTGAATAGCTGGTTGGCAGCATAAGGAGAGCGATGCATGCCTGAACCAAAGCACCTTTTAGATAATAACCTAGCTTGGGCGCAGGAGCATTTGCGTCAAGATGCTGAGTTTTTCAAACACCTTGCGACATTAAAGAATCCTAAATATATGTGGATTGGGTGTTCTGATTCACGCATGCCAGCCAATGAAATGATTGGTGTGGAGCCTGGGCAAGTATTTGTACATCGCAACGTTGCCAATCAAGTTCAGCACACGGATTTAAACTGCCTATCAGCCGTGCAATATGCGGTGGATGTGCTGGGTGTAGAGCATATTATTGTAACAGGGCATTATGATTGTGGCGGTGTGAAAGCAGCAATGGAATCACAACATTTCGGCATTGTGGATAACTGGATTCGTGGTATTCGCGATACCTATATTGACCATGCAGATGAAATAGCTGCGTGTTGTGATAAAGAGAAGCGTTTGGATATGCTATGTGAGTTAAATGTGAAGCGTCAGGTCGACAAATTAAGCCATACACGCATTGTCCAGAATGCTTGGGCAGCGGGTAAAAACTTATCGTTGCATGGTTGGGTTTATAGTTTGCGGGATGGTCTACTGCATGATCTTGGGGTAAGTAAAAGCTGTGCAAATGATGTGGAAGCAATCTACCGTGTTGCATGCGTGCCTGACTATCCAAATGAAGATTAGCCTGTTGAATTGTATGCTTTGGTAATGCGCGTCCAAGTTGCATAATCTAATTGCTCGGCTCTGCTTCGAGGGTCAATATCAATGGCTATAAAATCATCGGCAGTTAATGAGCCTTTGAAATTATTGAGGATAGTTTTGCGACGATGGGCAAACCCTTTGCGTACAGTTTTTTGTAGAGCCTCAAAACTGCATGGTGGTGTTTCACCGTGTGGCGTAAACAATAAGACAACAGAATGTACTTTTGGCGGTGGAGAAAAAGCTCCAGGCGGCAATAAAAGTAGGCGTTTTACATGATAATGATGGCGCGCTAATACGGATAATCCGCCGTACGTTTTGCTTCCAGGCCCTGCCATAATGCGGTCGCCCACTTCACGTTGGTACATGAGTACCATACCACCTGAAAGGCTATGGCTGGTAAGTTGTGCAGTTAAAGGGCCACTAATATTATAAGGTAGGTTACCTGTAATCCATTCAGGCTGGGTTTGTGCAACTGTTTCTTTTAGTACCTTAAGCACATCACCGTGTACGACACTTAACTTTGTTTGTTCAATGGCATGCTCTGCCCATATGCTTGCAAAGCGATTATCCTTTTCAATCACAGTTAGTGAACCAACCCGCTGTAATAAGGCATGGGTGATTGCACCAGGGCCTGGTCCAATCTCTATGGCGGATGCCCCTTCAGGAACGGCCATGGCTATTTTAGCAATAGCACGTTGATCACGAAGAAAATGCTGACCGAGTGCTTTATTGGCTTTTAATTGAGGGGTAGGTGAAATATTATCCTGCATGGGGGCGAAGCTAGCTGTTAACGAAGCACTAGACCAAACATTCTTATGAGGTGTTAAGCTTTAATAAAGGTGATTTTTACTATTCATTTTTAGATAATATGGAAAATAAACAAGGTGGTAGCAGGCTTTCAGTTATGCTTATATAGAGTTTTCCTTGCTTTGAGGGTAGTATTTCTTACACTTCGCGCCCATTTTGCGCTTTGTTTTACATATGACTGAAGGAGGGAATGATGGCAAATGCAACACGTTGTTTGATTGCTGGAAACTGGAAGATGAACGGCACCCTTCAAGAAGCATTGGATTTTGTTGATGATTTGGGAGCAAACCCAGCACCAGAGCATGTTGAAGTTGCTCTTATGCCACCGTTTACATTGTTGCACCCATTGGCATTCCCTTTTAGTGAAAAAGACGTGCGTTTGGGCGCACAAAGCATGTATTGTGAAGTAAGTGGTGCTTTTACTGGCTCGATTTCGCCTTTGATGCTACGTGATGCGGGTTGTCATTATGTTATTTTGGGGCATTCAGAGCGCCGTGATATTCAGCATGAAAGTAATGCGTTGATTCGTAAGAAATTGGACATGGCTTGGGAACATGGTTTGGAACCAATTTTGTGTATTGGTGAGCATTTGGAAGAGCGTGAAAGCGGCAAAACCAATGCGGTGTTGAAAGAGCAGTTAAGTGTATTGGAAGGTGTGAAAGCTGGTGTTCCTTTGACGGTGGCTTATGAGCCTGTTTGGGCGATTGGTACAGGCAAAACAGCCAGTCCTGAACAAGTAAAAGAAACGCATGCCTTTGTGCATGAAGAGCTTGTGCGTTTGGGGCATGATTGCCGCGTACTGTATGGTGGTAGTGTAAATCCAGGTAATGCGGCTGAATTATTGGCTTGCGATGGTGTTGAAGGTGCTTTGGTTGGCGGAGCTAGCTTGAAAGCAGATTCATTTATGAAGCTTATTGAGGCAGCTGCAAAGCTTGCTTAACACAGCCTTGGTTGGGTGTGTAATTTAGATTGAGATTGTAAGGAGATAGAAAAATGGAAACAGTGTTATTGGCCGTACATGTGATTGTGGCCGTACTGTTGGTTGGTGTTGTATTGGTTCAGCGTGGTCAAGGCGCAGATATGGGCGTGTCATTTGGTGGTGGCGGCGCACAAACATTGTTTGGTAGTCGTGGTTCAGGATCTTTTCTTGGTAAACTAACAGGTGCTTTGGCAGCTGTATTTATGACAACAAGCTTGAGTTTGGCATTTTTTACACAGCAAGAAGCCGGCTCTGTGATTGAGCGTAATATAGCTCCAGTCGAGAGTTTACCTGCTTCTGGTGGAAATTCCTCGGAAGCTCCAGCTGGTTTTGACCCAGCTGCATTGAAGGCTGATGCACCAACAGGGGATTCAGGAACGTTACCCGCAGCCGAATAATAGGTTTGGAATAATTCGAATATTAAAAAAGGCCTGCAAACATATGTTTGCAGGCCTTTTTTATTTTATAGAGCTGTCTTTCTATCTACTACGGGATCTATTGCCAGAAGCTTTAGTCCTGCCTTGTCCAGGCTTGCGATTGCTATTCGGACTGCGGCGACGTTGATGTGAGCTGCGGCGTTGCTTTTGTTCTTGAGCTTCTTTTTGTGCCACTTTGATGTCTTCTGGATCAGGCTCAAAACCTTCAACCGAGACTTTAGGGATAGCTTTTTTAATCAGACGCTCAATGCCATAGAGCAACTTATCTTCATCACTACTTACCAAAGACATCGCCTCGCCAGTATTGCCTGCACGACCTGTACGCCCGATGCGGTGTACATAATCTTCAGGCACATTCGGCAATTCATAGTTTACGACATGCGGTAGCTGATCAATATCAAGACCGCGCGCCGCAATATCCGTTGCAACCAATACACGAATGCTGCCAGCTTTAAATCCTGCGAGAGCTTTGGTACGAGCTGTTTGACTTTTATTGCCATGAATCGCAGCTGCACCAATGCCATCGCTTTCCAATTGTTTGGTAAGCCTATTAGCTCCATGTTTGGTTTTTGTAAATACCAATACTTGCTGCCATTCACCTTCTGAGATGAGTTTGGATAATAGGGCACGTTTCTTGGCTTTGCTGACAGGATGTACGACTTGTGTAACCTGATGTGATGTTTCATTGCGGGCAACTTCAACATAGACAGGGTTCTTTAAAAAACCTTGTGCCAGCCTTTTTATTTCTTCAGAAAAAGTGGCCGAAAATAGTAAGTTTTGACGTTTTGCAGGTAATAATTTTAAAACACGGCGAATATCATGGATAAAGCCCATGTCCAACATGCGGTCGGCTTCATCAAGCACGAAAAACTCAATCTGCGATAGGTCAACTTCACGTTGATTCGCCAAATCAAGCAAACGACCAGGTGTTGCGACCAAAATATCAATGCCACGGCGTAGTTTTTGGATTTGCGGGTTGATACCCACACCACCAAAGACAACAGTTGAACGTATGGGCGTGTATTTTCCATAAGTTGCAACGCTTTCGGCAACTTGTGCTGCCAATTCACGGGTTGGTGTTAAAACCAATGCGCGAATAGGCTTCTTGCGACCACGTTCGGGGTGGTTCTTTTGCATAATATTTAGCATAGGTAGGGTAAAACCTGCTGTTTTACCAGTACCCGTTTGTGCACCTGCTAAAACATCGTGACCATCAAGGATGGTAGGGATGGATTGAGCTTGTACTGGGGTAGGGGTTGTATAACCCTGATCGGCAACAGCGCGAAGTAATTCGGCTGATAGCCCGAGTTTTTCAAATGACATGTGTTTTTATTTCCATTGTGCCCGAGAGAAGTTCACTGAATGTGTTGGGCACATTATTGCTCCAATTCGCTAAACATCAGTGAGTGTTTGTGGCGATAAAGAAAAAGAATTTCTTTTAGGAATCCCGCAATATGCAAGAATTTGTTAGAATAACAAGCTTATTTAATCTTAATAGCTATTTTATGATGTAGACGCGTACCATTAGCAGCATTAATTGTTGATCATACCTATTGCTAAATGTTGAAGGCTTTGTACAAGAAAGTTTTGTAAAAAGAAAATAACCATCAATAGAATAATGGGTGAAAAATCCATGCCGCCTAGATAGGGAACACGACGACGGATGGGGAATAATAATGGTTCGGATAACTGATTGATGATGCGTACAATGGGATTGTAAGGATCGGGTGAAACCCATGATAATACAGCGCGAGCAATGACTACAATCATGGCGAAGAATAAAATCATATCCAAGATGCCAGCGATAGCTTGGAGAAAATAGCCCAAGTAAATCATGATGCTAACTCCCTCGAGCGTTTGCTAGCGGCGGCGACACCTTTGCGTACTGCATCAGGCAAACCGCATTCATACATTTCATCCAATGCAGCCTGTGTTGTGCCACCAGGGCTTGTAACTTGGGTGCGTAAGTCAGAAGCATTACGCCCACTTTCAACCAACATTTTGCCAGAACCTAAGGCTGTTTGAGAAGCCAGCTTGGAAGCCAGTTCTTTGGATAAACCCAATGACTCACCTGCAGCCTGCATCACTTCGGCGAGTAAAAAGAAATAGGCAGGGCCACTACCAGAGACAGCTGTTACTGCGTGCATGTGTTTCTCTTCATCCACCCATGCCGTTTCACCCGATGCGGCGAGTACATATTCAGCACGTTTTTTATGGGTTTCATCCGCATCACTAAACAATACTGACATGCCAGCACCAACCAATGCGGGTGTATTGGGCATGACACGAACCACGCCAGCATCGTTAGAGTTTAAAAATTGTTTTAGGCAAAGCATATTTACGCCTGCTGCAATACTGATAACCGTTAACCCTGATGGTAGGTGTTCGGCGATAGATTTTAAGACACTATCCATTTGCTGTGGTTTCACTGCTAACAGCAAAATATCAGCTTTTGAAATAGCAGTTATATTATTGCTATCAGTTTTGATATTGTAACGGTGTTGTAAATCATTTAAACGACTTTCTTTAATATCTGAGACACAAATGTGCTGGCTATGATGCCCTGATTGGGTTAGTCCAGAAATCAGGGCTTCTGCCATATTTCCGCCGCCGATAAATGTAATGTTTAAGTTTTGCATGGTCTGCCTTTTATTCGTTGTTTTGATGTGTTTCTGTAGATTCAAACAAGGTACTTCCTAAACGCACCATGCTTGCACCTTCTTGTATCGCAATCTCCCAATCGCCACTCATCCCCATACATAATTCGCTAATTGTGCCATCTTTTTGTTGTAAGTCATCTCGTAGTTCACGTAAAAGTTGAAATGCTGGTGTAGGATTTACGCCTTTGGCAGCCATACCCATTAGCCCAATAAGCTTTAATTGTTTGATGGCAGATATTGCAGTGTAAAGCTCTGCTAGAGCTTCTGGAGGTACACCTTGTTTCTGAGATTCGCCTGAAATATTCACTTGAATCAACACGGGCAAGGTGCGATTTCCGAGATGCTTGGCGACAGCTTGGGCAGTTTGCAAATCGGAGAGTGAATGCCACATGTAGGCATATTGGGCAATATACTTGGCTTTGTTTTTTTGTAGCGGCCCGATAAAATGCCATTGCACATCGGGAAATTTCATAGCCCGGTCACGCAAGTGTTGAGGGCGAGATTCGGCAAAGTCAAGTTGTCCTGCCTTAATTAATGTGTGTACAGCCGCATCGGAGGTGTATTTGGACACTGCCAATAAACGTGTATGGCTGGTAGCCAATGTTGCACTAATATCAGTCCATGTTTGAACGAGTTGTTTCACTTGTTTGCAGCCCTTCCCATTAATACGGTTAAAATCGTATAAAATACAAGACTTTGCCCTAACAATAGCCATACACTAAGAATCGGGCTTTTAACCAAAGCCAAAGCAGCCAAACCGACCATGCATGAGAAACCGACAATAAGCATGACAGCTTGCCGTTGTGAGCTGCCCAAATCCATCAGCCGATGGTGCAAGTGATCGCGTCCGACATATTCAATCCACTCACGGGCATTACGAACATCACCACGTTGAATACGCGCGATGGTGGTATGAATCATATCAAAAATCATCACAGAAAAAATAAGTAATGGTGCGGCATAAGCCTTGATTGCACCATCTGAGGACCAGTCTCCCATGACAGCAATGGCTGCCATCATCCAGCCTAGATAGGTACTTCCAACATCGCCCAAAAAACTACGGGCTGGTGTTTGATAACGGGCATTATCAGGCAAGAAACCAATCGCACCACCTGCTAAAGCCAAACATAAAAACAGCATGTGTATTTGATCTGTATGCCATGCCAACAGACCCATTAATAAGCATGTGGTTGCTGCCAATGATGCAGCTAAGCCATTGATGCCATCAAGAAAATTAAAGGCATTGGTAATGCCGATGATCCACAATGCGGTAACTGCATACTCTAAAGCTCCGCCCCACCAAGTGTCGGGCGCAAAATCAACGTGTACACCCGTAGCCATTAAGATACCCAGTGCCAATAATTGCCCTAAGAGTTTTATCGAGGCTGATAATTCACGAATATCATCCCATAAGGATAAACAACCGACGATTAAGGCGGATATGCACACACCTTTGAGTTCGATGGAGTAGTTGAAGTTTAAAAATAGTGTGAGGTTTACCGCTAAAATAACGGATAGCCCACCAATACGAGGGGTGACAATAGCATGCACGCGTCTGGCATCAGGCACATCCAACGCGCCTACTTTGTGCGCCAATAGAATCACATAAGGCATCAGACCGTAGGCAATCAAGCATGCAGCCAGTGCCAAGACAAAGCCTTGGGTAAACAATCCGTGTAATGGCCAAGGAAAGGCAAATAAAAGCCCTAAACATAATGCCGTGTTTCTTGTAAGGGAGCTATCTAATAAGGGCAACATATTTTCAATCCATCTTCGTATTGTTTGTATTCATCGCAAGTCAGGGTGGGCAATAATGGCAGAGAAATGCAATCTTTCCATGCTTGGGATGCACCTCCACATGTTTCACCTGTGGCAAGGTTGAGTGGTTGTTGAACAGGTTTGGCTGCACCAATGCCGTGTTTTCGTAAATATTGAATCATACTATCTGCATGCCCATTTACACGGATAATATAGCGAAAAGCATTGCCCACTTTGCGGTCGTTGATGCTTTGTCTATAAGCTTGGGGCAGGTGTGTATCAAGCCATAATATATTTTTCTGACGCTGCTGTATTTCCTGCTCGTAGGATGCCAAACGACACAAAACCAAAGAAGCATGTATATCTGAGAGCTGATGATGGCCAACATAGGCTTGTGTAAAATTACTTGCATCAGGGTTCGACATTGCACGGATTTGTGTGCAAAGCTCTTGTGACCCCAGCACCATACCGCCATAAGCACCACCCCATGGCTTGGTGGCATAAAATGATGCAATAGTAACGTCACCGAAAGAGCCGACAGCCTTTCCATCCAGCATTGCCCCTGCTGCTTGTGCAATATCTTCAATGACAGGGCAAGGCCAGTCCTCTTTCACCAATGGCTCAATCATGCCAAATGGATGCACCAGAATGATGGCATCTAGGCTAGGGGCAATATCCCATGCTTTATTTTCATCTAAGCGAAGGTCGTGTTTGCAATCCATGCAGACTGGTGTGCAACCTGCGGCACGTACTGCAAACAATAATGATGCACATGCATAGGCAGGAATACCGATGCGTGCGGTAGTGTTGTGCGTTGAAAAATTTGTGGATAATGCACGAATAGCCAGCATTAATGCGCTGGTTCCAGAGTCTACAGCAACGCCATCTGCACCTTTTATTTGTTGTATGATTATCTGCTCTAGGTGTGCGACCTGCTTACCTGATGCCGTATGCCCCGAAGACACAACTGATTGAGCAGCTTCGGAGAAAGGCTTATCAAATAAGGGACGTGAGTGTGGAATCATGGTGGCATTAGAGGCGTATGCGCACAGGGATAAAAGCCTCAGCACAGGATAGCTTGCTTTGCATACCACGAAAGTGTGCCGTTGCTAACGCAATTTCAACAATATTTAAACGCATATGGGTGCGATCAAGCTGTGATGCATGGGCTTCCAATGCCTGTAGTTTTAATTGCAAAACATCGTGTATGCCCATAAAAGCAGTGGGTTCAAAGCCTGTTGAAGATGGGGTTTCATAACATAATACATTGGGGACATAGCGGGTAACGGAGCGTGCTACTTGCGCCAATACACGGTGATCCTGATGGGTGTCTTCGCCATAATTTACATAAACAGTATCAGGATCAACTTCTTGGACAATGGACTCAAGCTTTGCCATCAGCTCCTGCGCCTGTTGTGGTAACATGGTATCTGAAAAGCCGCCCCAATGAATCTTATGCACACCCAAAATATTTGAGGCGGCTTGCTGTTCAGCCTTGCGTGTTTCGGCGGCTCCACCTATATCACCATAGGTGGCAACAAAGATATGGACTTCATCACCACGTGTGACGTGCTCTGCCAATGTGCCTGCACAACCAATTTCAAGATCATCGGGGTGTGGTGCGAGGGCTAAAATTCGTTTGGGAGAAGATTTTTGCGGATTTGTCATTGTGTCATGCCCCCCATATTACGAATCATTTCCTTGGATGTGTCACCACAATGAAATAGTACGTCCAACACGCTCAAATGAGAAATAAAATCACCATGCAGCTGTGGATATACAGGTGCTTCGACTTGTTGGAAATAAAGTTCTAGGTTGGCATCTTGAAAGGTGGATTGCTGCAAATAATTACGACCTTCAGAGCCTGATAAATAGGCAGTGCCATCCAAAGCCTTGCTTAATTCAATCAAGCGTAGCGTCGGATCATCCGACACCTCCCCCATCTCTGATGCCAATAATAAGGGAGCCTCACAACCCAGCATAGCTCCCAAGGCACGAATCATCGCGACATTTAATGTGCATAGATCTTGCCATGGCTGCTCAAAGATGGGCTTTAATTCAGACCAATATTTATCCAGATAAGGTGCTTTGGCATAGTTCTGCTCAATGGCAGCAACTTGTTTGCGAGCCCAAGGCTTTGGAGCAATGCCAACTTGTTCGATGGTCTGCGGGAAGCGATAAGTCACAGGCACAGTCAGCCATTGTGCACCTTGGGAAGTTTTGATGCGATTGCGATTTTGCCATTCATTTTTATGATATTGTACGGTATCTAAAATAATAAAGGCATCGGAAATCATCCATTTATGGAAGAAACCAGCCCATGGCAGGTAGTTCGGTTGGTGAATGGTGATAAGTTTCATTGAATATGTACCAAGAATGGGTTGGCGACCATGCGTAACCCTTGCTTTATTTGTAATCGGATAACATGCGCTCCCGTGGTGATTTGCAGTGGTATCATGGGAGCTCGTTTGGCGTTCACTTGCAATAACTCTGTTTTTACGATGTTGCCATCGACAATCCATTCACCTTTAAAACCTTTCAATGTGCTGTGTTCTTCGGAGCCTTGCACAGCATCTGTTAAAGCCGCAACGACATGCAATGGTGGGCGAACATCTGCTTCATCACCAGGCAATAAACGCAAACCATCGGCATCTTCTAAATATAAAGTTTTCATGGCGATATTCTTATCTTTTGTCATGCCCCATGCCACCATGTGTCCTTGACGCATGGCTGCTAGAATATCATTGGGTTTGGCAGTTTTGCTCCAAACATCCATGGGGAAATTACCCAAATATTCATTTGCCATACCTTCTTCATGATAATCACCAGCGGCAACTGCCCAAATAGGTTTATCATGGTAAGCACGCATATAGTCCATCATATAACGATCCCATAACCCACCAGCAACAGTATTCTGATCGGTATCACCATAAACTGCTGCAAAAGCATCGGCGGTTGGCTCTTTGAAGACACGTCGATTATAAGGCGGCGTATCCAAGTGTATACCCATAGGACCTTCGCGAACACCTGACAATGTGCCTGGATGGGTCCAAATAACAAATAAACCCTGTTCACGTGCCGTGTTGATAAAATCCACATCTGGGTCGATTGTAGGTTTCATGAGCCATGATGTTAAAAATGCGATAAAAGATGCCATCAATAACAAAGCAATGGGACGTTTGCGACGGCGCATAAAAACAATGATTAAAACAAATATGAGGCCACACCAAAATGCCAGAGAAATGCCTCGATGCCCATAAGCATGGCGCAAATCATAGCTGCTTAGACCTTCAACTTGTTCGGGTCTTTCGATGCCCAATGTGATGAGGTGTCGTTCAGCATGATGTAAGGTTAAATCTTTAAAAGGGATACCAGACCAAGTGTAACCAGGTGTTGATTCAGTGCCTGCAAAAAGTTGAATATCAGGATGTTGGGTGCGTTGATGCTGTAAATCAGAGAAAAAATAATCCAAGCCTGTGACATAGAGCGATGGGTGCTGCATGGAATAACCCAGAATATTGGGCATAGGGTCAATGCCGAAACGAATGGAATAACGGTCATGCTCAGTAAATGCCAAAGCATCAACACCACGTTTTTTGGCTAAATGAATCAACATATCCATATCATGCATACCATCAGAATGGCTGCTACGCACATCAATCAAAACACGTTTGGGAGCATGGAAATTTTGCAAAGAAATTGTTTTTTGTTCAATGCTTGCAGCTCCCTGTGCTTCTGCAAGCTCTAGGCGATCGGAAGCTTCTAGTAGTTGCCGTAAGCGAAGCATATCGACATCGGCAGCGAAGCTGCTAAACACGCCTGAAAACAAACAATATGATAATAAGAAGCTACGTGCGAACATGTTGATATAACTTCTCCAAACCATGTATCATGGTCTGTATAGAATAAGATTTAGCACGCTCTCTTGCTGCGTTGATGGTTGTATCATCCCATTCTTTTAGCAAAGCATCGGCCACTTCTTTCGCATGATTGGCATTCACGACACGACCAACACGATCATCAACCAATTCACGTAAACCACAAACATCTGACACTACACATGGTAGCCCCGCAGCAAAGGCTTCAACGACAGCTCGCCCCATGCCTTCATTGTGTGACAACAAAGTAAAACAACGAGCCGAAGCCAAGTATGGCAAAGGATCTGCCCAGCCTGCGAAATGAACATTTTCAGCAATACCCAGTTTGTCTGCCAATAATTCCAAGGCATGACGCTCTTCACCATCACCGACAAGAGCGAGTTTCGCATTGGCTTTGTGTTCACACACTTTTGCCCACGCAGTAATCAAACGCTCCATGCCTTTAATAGGCACAAGCCTGCCTACAGAAACCGCATCCCACTTTATTTCCTTGCGAATTTTCTTAACCTCTTGTTTGATATGAAGAATATCAACACCACTGGGAATCACATGCCATTGCTCTGCTGTGCCTATGGATAATGCCAAATGATCGTCGCGCTCGGCTTTGGTTAGAGCAACCAGTGCTTTAGTTCTTTTCGCCAAGAAACGTTCGATGATGATGAACACCTTGGTTTTTAATGTGCCAAAATAACCATGGAAAATATGCCCATGTGGTGTGTGTACGATAGTTTCATCTTTTGCAGCCAAGCGACCCAAAGCACCAGCTTTGGATGTATGCGTGTGAACAATCTCAAAACCTTGAAGTAAGAGTTCTTTTATTTGCTTGTATGCCTGCCAATCATGTTTGCCCATGCTGCGCAACATGGCGGGTAGGATGACGATGTTACCGTCTAAGGCTTGAAATATTGCCACATCTTCATCCACTTTAGCCTGCTCTTGCAAAGACATCTCTGATTCAAGGCTGGGTCCGAAAGCTAACGTGACCTGATGCCCCAAACGGCATTGCTCAATACCCGAAAGTAGGGTGTTAACAGCTGAACCTCCACGATCCATGCGTGTAATCAAATGTAGGATTTTCATGCCAAAGATCGAACGGCTGCGGTTAAGGCATGGTCATGTTTTTGCCATGCAAAATGCCCTTCTGTTTCGGAAGCTAGTTTTTGGCGAGTTTTAAAGTTTGGTAATGTATCCAGATATTGCAGCACTTCTTTGGCGAGTGATTCAGGTGTTGCCTGCTCTGCGATACGGTTGAGCGGATGCCACGATACCACATCAAGATTTGCGCCAACAGGTGTGGCAATGACAGGAAGTCCAAGCACATTGGCTTCCAATGTTACCAAGCCAAAGCCTTCAAGCGAGCGGGTAGGTAGCATAAATAAATCTGCCGCCCATAGATATTGTTGGACTTTCTTTTCAGATAAAAAACCATTGAATTCAATGATGTTATGCATATTTAAGGTGTCGCGAAGCCGCTTTAGTGGCTCGAACAATGCCCCACTACCAATCACATGCCAACGCACATCGGGTCGATCAACATGCACAATAGCTGCGGCCTGCACCAATAAATCCACACCCGTACGTGGCACTAAATTTCGTAGTGTAACGATGCTTGGCAAATCAGCCTGATCACCCCAGATGGACTGGCGTATTTTTTTATGCTCTTCCCATGGCAAATCAAAGCCATCAATGCCACCTGCCGCGACAGTAATTCTCTTCTCTGGGATGTTAAAGAAATTCTGTAAACGTTGTTGCATAAAATCACTTAACACCAAGTATGACTGCGCACTTTGATAAACACTTTTTTCCAGTGCGCGCATGCCAGAAGTTACTAGGCGATGGCGAAAACTCCAATCCAGCCCATGCCTTGTGGCATATTCTTCAAAAGCAAATGAATGACATATTTGCAGGCGTGGCAGCTTGCAGCCAGCCTGCATGAGTGCCCACATTACAAAGGGCTGTTCGGCAACGACCACATCAAATTCTTGATGCATTTGCCACCATATATTGGCCTCTTTGCGTAATTGCATTAGCCCTTTTCTGCCTTTATCACCACTAAAAATAAGGCGGTGTTCATCAATGCCATGGTCCAGCTTGATAAGAATTTCAGCATCATCAGTGGGCTGCCTGGTTAATACACTGAGTTTGGCTCCAGCATCGTGCAAAGCGCGAATATGATGGTGCAACATACGCTCGGCACCGCCATGGACTGTTTGAGCTGAGACATCGCTAACAAGCAATACGCGCAAGCCTTTTAAATTCAAAACTGCCACCCCCGTTGCTGCATCCAGCGATCCATTAATAATAGCCCCCATAGTATATCAGAGCGATCTTCACCGCACTGGTGACGCTGCCATTGCTCTTGTATAAATTCACGCCGCACCAAACCACCCAAAGGATTTGATTGGGTGAGATTCTCCACATCTTGCGCCAAATCGCTACGCAACCAATGTTTGATGGGAGCCATAAATCCCTGCTTGGGACGATAAACCATATCGTGTGGGATGTAATCTGTAGTGATGGATTTTAACACCACCTTTAAATGCTCCTGCCAAGGCATACCTTTGACTTTCCATGATGCATGCAAGGTGGTCATAAGCGATAATAATCGTGTATCGAGAAAAGGTGCGCGTAATTCCAAGCCATGTGCCATGCTCATGCGGTCGCCCATTGCCAGTAAATCATCATTTAAGTAGGTGAGTATGTCGTATGACATAGCACCGTTTACGGCTCCATAACGTTGTAAAAGACCTGCCAAGCCGCCATATGCATCGCTGGCACTGTGCCATGTTCGGGCACTCATGCTAGGTTCTTGCTGTGTAAACATATGCGACCAATCAGCTCCAGTTGTTCGCATCCATTGCTGATAAGCCTCATCAGGGTTTAGATTTAATCCCTGAAGAAAACGTCGTAAACGACCACGCATATTACGACTGGAACCGCTATCGCCAAGCTTTTGCAGGCATGTGAGTGCCAAATTTCGAGCCGGTAAGTGGCGCAACTTTTGCTGCCATGCCATACCCAAATAGCGCGGATAGCCGCCAAACAACTCATCACCACCCACACCTGATAATGCCACATCAACATAAGGTTTTGCAGCTTGGCTTATGAGATACATGGGCAAGGCTGCTGAATTGGTGATTGGTTGATCAAATCCCAGTGCCAAATCGTTTAAGGCATGATGGGCATCAGCATTGACTTCAAGTGTTTGATGCTCAGTGCCTAAGTGATTGGCGACACTTTGAGCAAAGCCACTTTCATCATAGTCTGCCGTGCCTCCTGCAAAGCGTACGGAGAATGTGTGTAGAGGCTGGTTGCTTTTTTGAGCCAAAACACCAGCAATTAAAGATGAATCAACGCCACCAGATAGAAAGACACCCAAGGGTTTATCCGAGACCAAGCGCATGCTGAATGCATCTTCTAGCAGTGTTTTAATCTCGCCTTGGACTTCATCAGGGGAGATATCCAGAGGCTGATCTGGTTCAGGCAAGAAATGATAGCGGCGAATAGCAATGGCTTCGCCTGCCCGTGCAATAGCATAACATCCAGCAGGTAATTGTGAGACTTCTTGGTACATGGTGGCTGGTGCTTCCACACGCATGGTTGTTAATATGGCATGCACAGCATGCAAGTCTGGTGTTAAAGACCAATCACCTTTTTCAAAGCCAGATAACAAGGAAGAAAATCCAATACGCCCAGCTTGTTCGCATACAAATAGGGGTTTCTCACCAAAAGCATCGCGCCCAATCAGGCATATTTTTTCACGCTTGTCCCATAATACTATAGAAAACATGCCATTGAGCATGGCAAACATGGATGCACCAAAGCGGCGGTATAAGTGTGGCAATACTTCTGTATCACTATCAGATTGAAAGTGTACACCATCTTGCTCTAACTGCTTGCGCAAGGCTTGGTAGTTATAGATACAGCCATTGAATGTGATAACAACATCATCCACACTCATGGGCTGATGCCCGCGTGAATCAGCACCAATAATGGCAAGACGATGATGTTTGGCAGCAAAACCTTCGCAGACGTACTCACCTGAATCATCAGGACCACGCATAGCGACAGCTTGTGCCATACGGGTTAACTCGCCCTCTGATTTTTGCTTGCCAAGAATGGCTACAAAGCCGCACATAATAAACACCTCTTTAAGCATAAGTTGGTATGTAATGCGTTCATGCGCGGCATACCAAAGCATTATCATTCACGCTATCAATTAGCTGAATCACCTTGCCAGCTTGGGCATCGTCAAACACGCCCAGCAGGCCATCTTGATGCACAAATGTAAATGGTGACTGAAAGAGCATCGCTTTATCAATCACCCCATTACGGGTCAGGTAGTCGATGATATTATTGATAAAGGTTATTTGGTCAGCTCGCAAATTACCTGCCTGAATAAACCCAGAAAAAGAATCTTGCATGGCGACCTTATCCAAGCCAACAATACCACGAATAAACTCACCCAAAGGTTTCTCTCCATAGTTATTGATATAATCTTGTTTGGTTCCAATTTCGCCAGCAAATAAAATACCTTCCAAAGCCTGCAAGTCCATTTCAGTAATGGGTTTGTTACTTTTTAGCTTTTGAATCACGACATGCCCTTTGTGATGACGCACATAAGATTCCACACGGTCACGATAACTTTGTAGTCCGACATGCGTTCCAAGAACATCAGGTTCATGCACCCCATCCATATCAATCGTATCTTCAAAGTTCGTGGTGATATTCACCCGACTTTCTTTATCCAGATACTTCATCAAATCACGCAAGCTTACACGCACATCATCCAAGCGATTCACATTCACACTGAGCCAAAAGTCTTCTGTTTGTAGCTGATTGAGTAGGTCGCTTTGCATCGCTACCGCAGGGATATTCTGCTTTTTCAACAAGTCCTTTCCAATTCGGCTGATTT
The DNA here is from genome assembly GCA_027018935.1 of Mariprofundaceae bacterium. GTDB lineage: Bacteria > Pseudomonadota > Zetaproteobacteria > Mariprofundales > Mariprofundaceae. Next base: position 6,762 of record JALUXZ010000273.1, on the reverse strand, counting down.
TATTGATAAAGTTATCGGTGCTGTATGCATTTGTAAGCAGTGCCAACTGGTAACGCAGCATCAACACATCAAACCTACGTGCAAATTCATCATCGCCATCATGCGGCAACACCAACCCAGATAAATTAGGGTTAATGTCCAACACATCACTCTTAGACAAGCTTGCCCAACGCTTGCCATCACTATATTCAACCACAAAACGCAGCTTGGCTTTCACCACAAAGCGGTCTTGATTTAATGCTGCCACAGCTTGCTGTAACGCATTGATATAAGACTCAGCCAACGCTCTTTGCGGCTCTGTGCTATCAGCCTGTTCACGAATCAGCATAGCAACTTCAAGCTTAGCCTCAAAGGTTTGCTGGGTCAGGCTTTTCACAGCTTTGGTTTTTAAGCCATCAGGGTTTTCATTAAAAAATTCAAAGTTCTGACAGAAATCAAAAATGGCAAAGTTCTTCTTATCCTGCCCAATGCCAAACAAGTTTGGGCAAAGTCGTGTACCGCGCCCAATCATCTGCCAGAATTTCGTGGGTGATTTTACCTGTTTAAAGAATACCAAGTTCACCACGCGCGGAGCATCCACCCCTGTATCCATCATATCCACCGATACAGCAATTTGAGGGTCAGATTCTTCATAAGCATCCACAAAGGTTTCCAATAAATCTTGTGCCTTGCTTTCATAATTATCAATCACACGTAGAAACTTGCCTGCATATTCAGGATAGTTTTTATTAAATCGTTGCTCAATAAAAATGGCATGTTCATGGTTCTTAGCAAAGATAATCGTCTTGCCCAGCTTATCACCACCCTCCACCTTGATACCATTCACCATTAAATGATTCAGCACCTTATCCACCGTATCGGTGTTGAATAACCAACTATTCAAAGCCGAGCTAGAAATCTCATCAGCAACCTCCTCATTGCTTGGGTCGCCAAACTTCTCTTCATACTCAACCTTCTCAGATTCAGACAAGTCATCATATTTAATGCCTTCACGCATAAACTGTAGTGGTACAGACACCGCTTTAGGCGGTACCAGATACCCCTCAGCAACCGCTGTGTCCAATTCATAAGCAAAGGTGGGGTTATCATCTTCAATGCCGAATAAGCCGTATGTATTATGGTCGATGTCTGTCTTGGGTGTAGCTGTTAACCCCACAAGCATGGCATCAAAATAGTCAAAGATTGCGCCATACTTCTGATAGACCGAGCGATGTGCCTCATCAACAATAATTAAATCAAAATGCCCAACCCCATAAAAACGTTCATCACCGCCTTTTCCACCCACAAAGCTGCCATCAATGCGATTCATAATCGTTGGATAAGTAGAGAATACCAAGCGTGTGCCGTTATCCTCTTTCTCCTTGGTCAAATCAATCGCCGATAAATGTGGTAAGTATTCATTAAAGGCATTCTTCGCTTGCCTCACGAGTGCATTACGGTCTGCCAAAAACAACACACGTTTTGCCCAATTACACTTGGTCAGCATATCCACAATGGCTGCCGATGTTCGCGTTTTACCACTACCAGTCGCCATCACCAACAAGCTTTGCCTTGCCCTACCGCGCAGCTCTCCATCAGGATTATGTGCAGCAAAGTTTTCTGCCACACGTTGAATCGCCTCTAGCTGATATGCTCGTCCAGAAATGGCTTTGTTCACCTTAAAATTGCGAATATCCGTGCGGTTGCCGCGCCGTTGAATCATCAGTTGCAGCTCATTCTTGGTATAAAAGCCCTGCACTTCACGCTCAGGGTAAAATTGGTCATCCCACAAATAGGTTTCAAAGCCATTGCTATAAAAGATAATCGGGCGTTGCCCATGCTTGGCTTCTAAGCAATCGGCATATAATGTTGCTTGATGTTTACCTTTGCGCGCATCTGCCATGGTTTTCTTCGCTTCCACCACAGCCAGCGGCAGACCATCATCACCCCAAAGCACATAATCCACATAACCAAGCCCTGATGGGTTGGTGCTTTTCGGCATACCAGTCACTTCATGCTCAAGCTCGCGCCCTTCACGCAAATCATCCCAACCACATTCCTTGAGTGATAAATCAATGTAACGTCTGCGAGTTTCCGCTTCGGACACTGCCAATGGTACAGCAGTTTGAAAATCTACCGCCTTTTGCCGCTCAACCTTTAATGCGGTAAGTGAAGCACGTTCTTCTTCCCACGCAGCTTTAAGTGTTGCACTGGTTTGGGCTTGTTGTCGTAGTTTTTCTTCTGCTTTAATCGCAGCTTTGGTCTTGGCTGCCAGCTCTGCCTGTAAATCCAAAATTTGTTGCTGGCTAATCTTTTGCTGACGAAGGTGCTGTTGTTTGTCCTGTACTACTTTATCTCGTTTGCCATCAGGAACCAGTGATTCATCGAACACCTTGCTTTGCGGCTTGGTAGTGCCGTAATACATATTGAGGTAAAGCATAAAGCGAAACAGATATTTGAGTGATGCAAGCGAATCACCAGCCTTGATTTTGCTGCCATGTGCTGCTGCATTGCCAGTTTTACGCACCAGATTAATTTCACGAAACAAACTCTGTGGAAACTGCTCCCTAAAACACTGCTCATGCAATAACGTGCTTAAATCAGGTCGCCACGGACGGTTTAGGCTCTTATCATGGTCATACAACCAGTTCACCGCATTTTCCAAACTACTACGGCACAATATCGCTGCTGCCGTAGGTGATACAAAGGTAAGCTTCTCCGCTTCCAATGCATCTGCATAAAGGCTAGGGAAATCGGTTTGGATAAATACGAAGTTACTCATGCTAAAGCTGCTCTTAAGAGCATTCTATACTCCCCAAGACCACAATGCACTGATAGGTAGAGCATGAAGTTTATTCCCAAATGACAAAGGATATTCGCCATCAAAGAAAATAATGCCTGCTTTCCAATGCTTGCCAACTGTATCTTGCAAACGTTTTAAACCTTTGAAGTCTTGCTCTTTTACAGTGGCTGAAGCCTTCACTTCAATACCAACTGTGCCTCCACCATATTGCTCCATCACAATATCTACTTCGTATTGGTCTTTGTCCCGATAATGATAAAAACTCACTTCTTTTTCATACCAACTGGCTTGGCGCTTGAGTTCATTGTAAACAAAGCTTTCCAATAAATGTCCCAGCATGGTTCTATCCTCATCATAAAGCTGTTCACTGGTTAATTTTAAAACTGCCGCAGCTAGTCCCGTATCACAAAGGTGTACCTTGGGTGTTTTAATAAGGCGTTTACCTTTATTATTATGCCATGCAGGAAGTTCATCTACTAAAAAAATATGTTGTAACAAGGTGAAATATGAAGTGATGGTTTGTCGGCTTAATTGAAATGATTTGGAAATATTACTTAGATTTAGCAGCTGTGCGCTTTGTAGTGCTGTAAGCTCTAATAGCTTAGGTAATTCATTTAAGTTCGCAATCTGTGCCATTTCTCGAATATCACGTTGAATGAGCGTATTGATATAGTTTTGATGCCATTGTTGTTTTCGTTTAGCAGATGACCTTTGCAGCGGCTCGGGAAAGCCTCCTTCCACAATATATTCAGCAAGTGTGTCATTTAGCTTATCCAACAGCCCAAATGCAAGCTCATTTTTAAACAAGTGAGGTAATAAAGCTTCGCCTTTAGCCTCAATTTCATAGCGAGATAGCGTATGAAGTTGAATCGCTTCCATGCGGCCTGCTAGAGAGTCGGATAGTTTTGGCAGTAGCAAAATATTTGCAGAACCCGTGAGTAAAAAGCGGCCAGCTACTCTATGCTTATCCACGGCATGTTTAATAGATGTAAATAACTCGGGCACACGTTGTATTTCATCCAAGATAACCTTATCACCAAGTCTATCTACAAAGCCAATCGGGTCAGTGCGTGCAGCACTCACTAGGTTATCATCATCAAAAGACATATAAGTGTAACCACGCAGGTCACCTATTTGCTTAACAAGGGTCGTTTTGCCGCATTGGCGAGGGCCGTGTACAAGCACGACTGGCGTATCATCCAAAGCTTCTTCTATGCGAGGCTTTATGTGCCTAGTATAAGTCATGCTATTCATATCGTCTGATAGTAAACCTTAGCGTCGTCCAATTGTAAAGTTAAACATCGTCCAATTGTAAAGTTCAAGATCGTCTAACTGTAAACATGTAGGCGTGTTCGCTCAGGTTCTGGGCTTGGTTATGCCGTTAATTCACCTTTAAAGGCACGCTGCAATAAGCTGTTAAATAAATCATCGGACTTTTGCAAAGCGGCTTGCGCTTGCTGCTTTTGCGCTTCGATATGCTGGATTCGTTCGGCGAATTGGTTTTGTAGGGTAATTGGGGGCTGTAGGATTTTAATGTTTTGCAACTCTTGCGCATTGATGTTTGCCATGCCTACAATACTTTTGCACATGTGCCGTAACACTATTTTCCCATGTTTTGAATTTAAATAAGCCCATACAAAATATGGATTTGCAAGATTATTTGTTCTCAACCTTATTAAATAGCCAGCAATTGCCATTTCTTCATTTTTATTAAATAGCCCAGTCTTTCCAACCAGCTCTTTACTATTCGTTCTATTGAAAAGGACATCACCCTTTCGCACCAAGTATTTTGGTTTATCTTTTTCTTCAAGGTTTATGTACTTTAATGAAGTAAAATCCATCTCACCTTCATAAGTAATATTGTTCATTCGCAAATAAGGATATTTACCGCCATCTTGAGCTTTAGCACTTGTGCCATATTTTGCTGAAGACAATAGGTCTCTAATAGTTCCTTTTGTGAATCCATATTGATTGGTTACAGGGTCACCAAACATATCCAAAAACAGGGATTGGCTGAGGGCGTTGTATTTGGCGATGAGTTGCGCATCTTTTTGCCGCAGCGCATCCACCGCATCCAATATCGCGGCAATCTTTTTCTGCTCTTCTAGGGGGGGTAGAAAAACATCAATTTTCTTAATATGACTTGGTCCAAAGTTTAATTGTGCTGACCCTGTTATTAACTTCCGCAACTGCTTGGTGAAATGATTTGTTTGCAAGAAATATTTAAAGAAGTTTAAGTTAATAATGCCTTCGTCTAATGCTTTAAACCTCATTGTGCTTGTATTCAGACATAAAGGCAGGTCTGTTTTACTTATGAAAGCAATTTTATTATGGAAATTATCAACAACAATGCCAGAACAAGCAATCAGAAGGTCACCATCATCAATTAAAAAATGTCCATACTTACCGTATGCTTCTTCTTCTGATAAATGAATTTTTGTTGAGGAAAGGTTTATTCTACCACCATTGATATTTCCAACATTTAAAAGTTTTACCCCAGAATCATGAAATTGCCACTTACGAACCCCTGGACCCTCTTGGAAAAATAAAACTTCAGGTATTTTAACTATCTTCCAACCTTCAGGTGCTTCTGAAAGCATACTTATCACGTCAGTAAATCCCTTAATACCCTCAATGCAGTAGCGCGTTCACCATCAAGCTGTTCAATTTGGGCAATAATCTCGCTAGGTGCATCATATTCGATTTCTTCATACACAATCTCTTTATAGCGGTTGATACTCAAATCCCAATCATTGGCTTTGATTTCATCCATTGGTACAAGAAAGCTTTGCTCGGTGCGGGCGCGTTCATGTTCGGTATCACGCGCTTTGAAGCGTTTGATGATGTCGGGGATATTGTTCTCGGCAATCGGTGCGCGCTTATCGTCGAGGCTGTAACCATCGGCTTGCATATCGTAAAACCAAACTTTGTCTGTGCCGCCATTGTTGGTCTTGGTAAAAATAAGAATCGCCGTGCTTACCCCTGCATACGGTTTAAACACGCCGCTGGGCATAGAAATCACTGCTTCAAGCTTTTGCCCTGCCACCAATTCCTCTCTTAACTTCTTATGGGCATTGGATGAACCAAACAGCACCCCATCAGGAATAATCACCGCACAACGTCCACCAATCTTGAGCATGCGCAGTATCAAGGCTAAAAACAGCAATTCGGTCTTTTTAGTTTTGACGGTTTTCAGTAGAGAAGCTTCTACACCATCATAATCCAACGAGCCTTTGAATGGTGGGTTGGCTAAAATCAGGCTGAACGCGTCACGCATGTCTGCATTGGCTTCACTCAATGAATCACGACCAATCAGTTGCGGGTGTTCGATGCCATGTAGTTGCAAATTCATCGCGCCAATACGCAACATACTGGGGTCAAACTCAATGCCTGTGAACATGTCTGTGTTGTAGTGGTTGCGAAATGTCTCTTGATGAAACCATTCAGGGAAATGGTCATGCACATATTCCCCAGCGGCAACCAAGAAACCTGATGTGCCACATGCAGGGTCACAAATGGTGTCTTCTTGGGTGGGTTCCATCATCTCAACCATCATCTGAATGATATGGCGCGGTGTGCGGAACTGACCATTGCGACCAGCCGTAGCGATTTTAGAAAGTAGATATTCGTACAGGTCGCCTTTGGTGTCGCGGTCATCCATTTGAATGCCATCAATCATCTGCACCACTTGGTCAAGCAAGCGAGGCGTAGGAATCATAAAGGTGGCACCCTTCATGTATTTGGCAAATACACCGCCTGCTTTGCCAACTTGTATCATGTGCGTGAAGACCGTAAATCCATCTGCTGAGGCTTGGGGCTGGGTGAAGAGGTCAAACATCGTTTCAGGATCGTTATGCTTAAAGCTGTGCCAACGAAAAGACGCATGTTGGGGTTGATAGGTTGGATTGGAAACTTTTCCACCAATAAGGTTCATCTTCTTTTCTTCCAAAAGCTGGGCTTCATCCAAGCGGCGCAGAAAC
>JALUXZ010000272.1 GCA_027018935.1 Mariprofundaceae bacterium | reverse complement strand
TAGCCTTGATGCACCATTGCCTTTATTTGATAAAATACTTCCCGAACATGTATTACCTGCTTTGGATCATGTCCTGCAAAAGCAGCGCGAGTGTGTTCAAACACTTACCAAACAAGAGAGTCCAAGCTGGGACACATTGATTATTCCACTTGAGGAAATGGATGAAGAATTATCGCGTGTTTGGGGGCCTGTTAGCCATTTGAACTCAGTTTGTGATTCAGAAGAATTGCGCAAGGTATATCAACAAGGTGTGCAAAAAACATCCGAATGGCATACTGAATTAGCACAAAATGAGGCTTTATATGCAGGGCTTAAATATATCGAGCAACATCAATCAGCCTCACTGCATGACGAGCAAAAAGAATTACTTACACAAAGCATCCGTGATTTCAGGCTTTCTGGCGCAGAGTTAACTGGTAAGGCAAAGCAACGCTTCAAGGAAGTTCGTCTACGTTTATCTGAATTAACCACGACCTTTGAGCAACATGTGCTCGATGCCACGCGTGCATTCACATTAACAGTGAACAATGAAGCCGACTTAGCAGGCTTGCCAGAATCAGCACGTGATGCCGCAGCACAACGCGCTAAAGAAGCTAATCAAGAAGGTTGGTTGTTTACCTTGGATATACCATCCTATTTACCCATGATGCAATACAGTGAACAAGCTAAATTGCGCGAAAAGATGTACCGTGCTTATTGCACCCGAGCCACATCGGAAGAGCTAGATAACAGCACAGTGATTGATGAGTTGTTGGCATTACGCCAAGAAATCGCTGAATTGCTCGGCTTTGAACATTATGGTGATTATTCCATCGCTACAAAAATGGCTGCCAACAGCATTGAAGTCACAACATTTTTACGTGAGTTGGCGGCTAAAAGTCGCAACATGGCAAAACAAGAGGTTCAAGAGTTACATAGCTTTGCCAAACAACACTTGGGCATTGATGAATTACAGGCTTGGGATATTCCTTTTGCTTCTGAAAAGTTGCGTATGCATACCTATGCCATCTCGCAAGAAGCGTTAAAACCATATTTTCCTGAAGCAAGCGTTGTAGCTGGCATGTTTGCACTGGTTGAAAAAATGTATGGCATTCAAATTCGTGAAGCACATGCCCAAACTTGGCATGAAAACGTCAAATATTTTGAAGTATTTGATGAAAACAACAAACAAATCGCAGGATTTTACCTTGATCCTTATGCCCGCGCTCATAAACGCGGTGGCGCATGGATGGATGAATGCGTGGTTCGCTGGCAAAAGTCGGATGGTAATATTCAGCTTCCTGTTGCTTATTTGGTGTGTAATTTTGATGCGCCGATTGGCGATAAACCAGCACTTTGGACACATGATGAAGTCATGACGTTATTCCACGAATTTGGTCATGGCCTGCATCATATGCTGACGGAAGTGAATACGCGCGGTGTATCAGGTATCAATGGTGTGCCTTGGGATGCGGTAGAATTACCCAGCCAATTTATGGAAAATTTTTGTTGGGAACGTGAGGTTCTTGATTTATTCGCCAAACATTACAAAACAGGTGAAACGATTCCCGAAGATATGTTTCAGCGCATGACTGCGGCGAAGAATTTTCAATCAGGTATGCATATGTTGCGTCAGATTGAATTTTCTTTGTTCGATTTTCTTTTACATAGTGAATATCAACCAAATGGTACGCAATCAGTGCAAGATTTATTGGATCAAGTGCGTAACGAGGTGGCAGTACTTATTCCGCCTACATTTAATAAGTTTCAGAATAGTTTCTCACATATTTTTGCAGGTGGTTATGCTGCTGGTTATTACAGTTACAAATGGGCAGAAGTTCTTTCTGCCGATGCTTATGCAGCATTTGAAGAAGAAGGTATTGGTAATGCTGAAACCGCTTCTAGATTTCGCAAAGAAGTTTTATCCATTGGTGGTAGCAAAGATATTATGGATGGTTTTGTTGCCTTTCGTGGGCGTAAACCCAATGTGGATGCACTATTGCGACATTCAGGCATTGTATCATGAAAACATTACTTCTTATTCGTCATGCTGAGGCTGGCTGGGGTGATTTTGGACAAGCAGATATTGAACGTTCACTCACCGAACATGGTATTAAGCAAGCGCATCATCTTGCCAGCAAGATTCGTGATGAGAGCCTCGTTCCCGATGTGATCTTTAGCAGTACCGCCAAACGCACACAAATGACAGCTCAAATATTGACAGCAGAGATGGGTTTACCAATAGAAAAAATTGTATGGTACAATGAGTTATACCTTGCCGAAGCAGAGAAATTATTTGCAACCGCCCAACACGCGGGGGATGACATACAAAGCCTTGCCATCATTGCGCATAATCCAGGGTTATCTGAATTAGCTAACCTTTTATTACCTGATGATGCTATACACGGCATGTCACCCGCCACTGCGGTTGTTATCAGGTGGGATGTGGCGTGTTGGCAGGATATTTCAGCAGGCACAGGGTCATTCATAGCCCATCTTTGCCCGAATGCTTAAAACCATCATGGAGTTTTTATGACACAACCTACACCACAAATCGGCACCCCATTATCTTCAACTTCCACACGTGTTATGCTGCTTGGCTCTGGTGAGTTGGGTAAGGAAGTGGTCATTGAATTGCAACGTTTGGGTGTTGAAACCATTGCCGTGGATAGTTATGCCAATGCTCCTGCCATGCAGGTTGCACACCGCTCACATGTCTTGGATATGCTGGATGGAGAGGCGTTGCGTGCATTGATTGAAAAAGAGCAACCGCATTTGATTGTTCCCGAAGTTGAAGCCATTGCCACCGATACATTGGCAGAACTTGAGGGCGAAGGTTTTAACATCATTCCAACGGCACGTGCTACACAGCTCACCATGAATCGTGAAGGCATTCGTCGCCTTGCCGCTGAAACATTGCAGCTTCGTACTTCGCCCTATCAATTTGCTGAAACAAACCATGAGTTTCATGCCGCGATTGAAAATATCGGCATGCCCTGTGTGGTCAAACCCATTATGAGCTCATCAGGTAAAGGGCAATCTGTTATTCGCGACATATCCGAGATTGAAAAGGCTTGGCACTATGCCCAAGAAGGTGGGCGTGCAGGTAAAGGCAAGGTGATTGTCGAAGGTTTTATTGATTTTGACTATGAAATTACCCTGCTCACCATTCGTCATCGTGATGGCACATCCTATTGTGAACCTATTGGGCATTTACAAGTGGATGGTGATTACCGTGAATCATGGCAACCACAAGCCATGTCTGATGCAGCCCTTACTGCGGCGAAGAATATTGCTAGCAATGTGACCGATGCCTTGGGTGGCTATGGCTTATTTGGTGTAGAGCTATTTATCAAAGGTGATGAGGCAATTTTTAGCGAAGTCTCACCTCGCCCACATGACACAGGTCTGGTTACTCTCATTTCACAAGACCTATCCGAATTTGCATTACATGCACGCGCAATTTTGGGCTTGTCGATTCCAAATATTGCACAACATGGCGCAGCAGCATCCTGCCCGATTGTGGTGGAAGGCGATTCGACACAAGTTAGCTTTGGTAATTTGGCAAAAGTATTGGCAGAAGCAGATACCCAGCTTCGTCTATTTGGAAAGCCTGAGGTGCATGGAAAACGGCGTATGGCAGTGACCTTAGCGCGCGCTGACACTATTGAACAAGCGCGTAAAAAAGCCAAGCTCGCTGCACAAGCATTGGATATTAATCTGTAGGGCACCTCGAAAAACCTCGGCACTTCGCCAAACTTGTGCTTTTCATCCCTAGCTGCGTTGAATAAAATGGGCAATAGCGATGCTATTACTCATTTTATTGCGCCTTGCTATGAGCGAAAATCAACGTCGTTTAACTCGTGCGAGGTTTTTCGAGGTGCCCTGTAAATAGATTCTACTCAGAAACTAAGAAACGCATATAATTCAACAAAAACAATCGCTATGCATTCCATTGAATGCAAGCTTATAGAGGTGAAAGAAGCTAAAGCCTTACAGCAAATACTTCATTCTTTCTTGCATGCCCAAGAAAGAATCATAAATCCGCAGGACAGCGGATTTAGACGCACTTTAGTGCGGGCTTGCCCCGAGAGCCACGGATGGCTCGAGTCAAAGAAGGGCACCTTAGCAATATGCTTGTTTCCTCCACTTACAGCTTTCAAAAGGGCGCGTGTTACTGCGCTCAACCCTTTGAAAGCTGACGTTTCGGCGCATATTGAACAAGGCCGTAAGCATGCTATAGTGAATCATGAATTGATTTACCTGTTTCGTCATTCCCGTGAAAACGGGAATCCAGCCTCATTTAAATATAATTATCGAATGGATGCCCGACAAAAGAACTCGAGCATGACGGTAACTCTAAACATGAATTACTATAGCTCATATGCTTTCCTCCGCGTCCTCTGTGCTAAAAAAATGTAAAAAATAACTTTCTGAGGAAACTCTAAATATATTGTATCGGGTGCGTAGATTTCATTTTATCTTCATCTTTCCCTCTGTATGTTGTATTTTCTCTTAGAGAAAGAAAAAAGGAGTCGTATAATGAAATTTATTCAATATAAGAAAGTAATCGGACTAGTGCTGGCAGCAGCATTTGCTTCTACGGTCACTGTTGGCATGGCAACGGCTTCACCGCATGAAGGAGAAAAAGGCAAGAAAGCCCATCATTTTAAAATGATCGATACCAATGGTGATGGAAAAATTAGTGTTGAAGAGCATGCTGATGCAGCAGCCGAGCGTTTTTCCAAAATGGATATAAATGGTGATGGCTTTGTAAGTAAAAAAGAAATGCGGAAGCACTATAAAAAAATGAAAAAGAAGCATGAAAAATCATGCAATAAGTCATAATATAGTATTTCAGGTTTTGAATTACCGTCATGCTCGAGTTCTTTTGTCGGGCATCCATGAAGACCGGTATATTGAAAAGCATGGTTCCCCGCATTCGCGAGGTGCCCTATAGTTTGTACGGCGGCTGTTGAGGCCGCCGTATTTACCAAGTTCAAAAAATATTATTTTTTATTACGGCATTAATAACGAACCGCTATCCAGATAGTATGAATCGCACCGCGTTCTTGGGTATCCTCGCGAACGCGACGTTCTTCAACTTCAAAACCAAGCTTCATTAATCGCTGAGTAAATGCTTGATCCGTATCTGCTGACCATACCGTTAAAATACCGTTGGGCTTTAAGGCTTCATAAGCAATTTCCAACCCATCAAGACCATAAAGATTATCATTGTTATCACGGGTATAACCGTCGGGGCCATTATCAACATCAAGCATAATCGCATCAAATTCATTTTTATGCTCTCGCATGACCTTGCCAACATCCTGAATCAAAATATCCACGCGTTTATCTTTAACTGGATAACCTGCAACCGCACCCAACACACCTTGATTCCAGCGCACTACCGCAGGCATTAATTCTGCAACACTAATGCGGGCATGTTGCTTTGAATGTTTAAGTGCAGCGGCAAGTGTAAAACCCATGCCCAGACCACCCACCAACAAACGTGGCTTTTCTCTATCAGCGATATGGTTGCAGGCAATTTCTGCCAATACATCTTCTGAATTGTGTACACTGCTATGCATCAACTCACCATCTTGGTGATCTACACGTATAGCGAATTCATTTTGCCTTTGAAGCAGCCGCATGGTTGTTCCATGTTCGTTACAGGTATCGAGCAATGTATAATCTGTCATATGTATGCCTATTTGCTTGTAAACAGCCCGCTCAAAATGTTTGTTCCCAAGGTGTATGTATATGTGGCACTTGGTTGAAATTTGGTTGAAACACCATCAATCATGGACTCTTTTGAAATTGTTTTTGTTGTTACCAGAGTTTCTTTTAGATGATTTTTTTTCACATACTCAAAAAGACCTTTCAGTTTCCTAGTATCTTCACATGGTAAATTTGTCCATTTTACCTCGACACACCAAAATGGCTTTTGTGTTACTGTATCTAACCAAACAATATCAACCTCTCCTTTATTCCATCGGGCATAATGAAGGTTATCTATTTTTGAACTGTGAAACCATTGGCTGAAAATAGCTGTCTCAGTAAGACTCCCCATAGCTTCATGCTCTTCTGTAACTGGCCCAAAAAGTGCCGCTCGTATGGATGGATTTGTTAAGTATACTTTAAATGTCGTTGCGCGCTTAAATCTCTTCGAGGTAATATCAACGCGATGTACAATTTTGATTAGAAATGCCGCTTCTAAATATTCTATATACCGCTTAATTGTATTTTTAGACACGCCGGATGATTGGGATAATGACTCTAGTGTAATCTCATTGCCCGTATTATATGCAATAGTATTAAATAGCTTATTTAACTCTTGAACATCTTTAATGCCGTATAAACTTGGAAGGTCACTCAATAATACCTTATCAATAATATCACTTTTGATATACCTAGAACTGTCCTCTTGTATAAGGCTAGAAAACACTGCTTCGGGATAACCACCGAAGTTTAGATAATTAATAAATTCTTTATTAAGCTCTGCTATATTTCGAGCCTCATAGGTATCCTGACCTTTTCTGATGATTAACTCATCTACACGTTTAATAAATGATAAATATTCAGCAAAGGTTAGTGGAGGTAATAAAAACTCTGTAAAACGACCTGCTCCAGATTCTCTACTTTTCAGCTTTAATGCAGCTGCGGCAGACCCTGTTGCAATATATTTATACGATGGATATGAATCTACTAAGGATTTTAAATGTACCTCCCATTCAGCAAGGTATTGAATTTCGTCAAATATAACATACAAACCACTATCACGTTTATGTTCAAACTCGGCTTGAAAAATATTTACGATTTTTTCTAATGAAAGACCTGTATATAAAGGCGTTTCAAGAGAGAGATATAAAATATTTTTAGCATCAACACCTTCATTTAATAGTTTATCTATCGCATGAAAAACCATTACTGTTTTTCCAACACGCCTGGGACCCATTAAAACAACAGCCCTATTTATAGATGATTCTTTAACTAAGTTAAAAAATGACTTAAAATAAAAACGTCGTGGATAATCGGTATAACGTTTTTCTATTGCTGATGTTTCCCACCATGGATTGTCAAAATAAAGGCGACTTATAATTTCTTTCTCGGAGATTGTTAGCATCGTATAGCCCTTTATTATATAAGATCAGTAAGCTGATGCTAATTATAATACAAGAGCAGCTAGAGTCAATTAACTGATCTTAATATTGTTTTGTAACAAAGCTTAATCACAATCGCATACAGACCAGCGTAAAAATTCACGCGTTTCCAAACGCTCAGGGTGTTGAAAGAAATCGTTTGCCGATGCGGTTTCAATAATCTTTCCATCGCACATAAAAATTACTTGTCCTTGCAGGCGTTGGGCTTGCTCCAAATCGTGCGTCACACATAATACGGGCATATTTTTTGCCAAATCATGCAAGGATGCTTCAATCAATTGTTTGGAGCGTGGGTCAAGCGAAGCGGTTGGCTCATCGAGCAATAAAACTTTCGGTTCAAGTGCCAAAGCACGTGCCAAGCATAGCCGTTGCTGCTGACCGACCGATAAAGTATTGGCGGGGCTATGCAAACGCTCTTTGACCTCATCCCATAATGCGGCTTGTTTGAGACATTGTTCAACCCGTGATGATTGATCTTGTTTGCGTTCCTTTCTTGATAAGCCAAAAATAACATTGTCATAAATTGATGCAGGAAACACAGCTGGTTTTTGAGAAATAAGACCAATATGCCGACGCAAATCATCTTCGCCACCAAGCCATGCGCGGGTGTTTGTACCAGCCACTAAAATCGTACCCTGCCAGTTGTCATACAAGCTTGTTAAGCAGCGCAATAATGAGCTTTTTCCTGCGCCAGATGGTCCAATAAGGCTACTGATACCTGTCGCAGGCAAAGAAAACGACACATCTTTTAAAATAATTTTTTCCGACAAACTTAATGATACAGACTCAATGTTCACATAAGCTGGTTCGGATACTGTATCAAATACTTGTTCTTTTATCGTATGGATGTGGACGCTCATACAGACTCCTCATATCGCCGTAAAAAACGTGCGCTTAAACTAAAGAATATCACCAAAGTAAGTAAAACGGCTGCCGATGCCCATGCCATATCCACAGCATGTTGGTTTGAGCCTTCTTGCGCCAAGTAAAAAATATGGGTTTGCAGGCTAGTGACAGGCGAAAAAATAGAATCAGGCCATGTGATGCCTGAAAATACTGTTGCGGTAAATAAAATTGGTGCGGTTTCAGACAAGGCTCGTGCCATTGCCAATAATAAACCTGTTAACATGCCTGACCATGCCGCAGGCAACCAAACACGTGTGATAATCATGCCAGAACTCAAACCCAAGGCTTTGGCAGCCTCTGTTTGTTCAATGGGAATACGCTGCAAAGCATGAATCGCGTTGCTGCTCAATAATGGCAAGATAACCACGGACAAAATGACTCCGCCAGCCGCCAAAGAGATACCCCAATGCAATAAATGAACCAATAATATCAAACCACATAGACCATAAACAATGGGCGGAATACCCTGTAAGACTTGCAACAATATCATCAATACCCGTTGCTGGCGCGGCGATGCCCAAAGTGCATGAAATAGGGCAATACTTAAAGCAATCGGTGCAGCCAATAAACATGCCAAAAACATCATCAATAATGAGCCACTAATTTGGCTCCACAGCCCATGCCCTGCACTGGCTGCATCAGCAAATACGTTACCCGCCGTATTTGAGCCGACAATCAATTCCCAGTTTAAAGCAGGTAGTGCCTGAACGATAATATAAAGAAAACATGCCAAAGGTAGCAAAAGTGCTGGCAATGCCAATACGCCAAGAAAGAGCTTCATCACTATATTTCACCGTCATTCCCGCGTAGGCGGGAATCCATCATTCCAATTAAATTGATGCTCCAGTTTTGGCACTTAACGCGGGCTTCAATAGGTTCCCGTCTGCACGGGAATGATGCATTTAAGTCATTGAATAATACCTTATTCATACAAAACTACGCTTTCGTTGCGCCAGTAGGCTTAGGCATATTGCAGTCACTGCCAACACCAAACCACATGCCATCAAGGCTGAAAAATGCATCGAACCAAAGGCTGCTTCGCCCATTTCACGCCCAATGCGTGAGGTTAATGTTTGCGCAGGTTCGAGAATATTATAAATCGGATCTGGTACACGATCCAAAGAGCCAACCACCAACATTACTGCCATGGTTTCACCCAATGCACGCCCCAGTCCCAACAAGATGCCAGAGCGAATGCCTGGCCATGCTTGTGGCAACAAAACACGCAACAAACGTTGGTTCCAATGCATGCCCATATTCATCGCAGCTTCGCGTTGCTCTATCGGAATCAAGCGTAAAGCATCTTGCGACATCACCATCATGGTTGGCAAAATCATCAACGATAAAATCATGCCTGCTGCCAAAAGGTTGTGCCCTGTTAATAAATCCAAGCTGTTTTGTAGCCATGGCAAAAGCACCCACAAACCAATCAAGCCATAGACTACCGAGGGAATCCCAGCCAACATTTCCATGCCCAAACGCATCCAGCCCTGCCATGCTGTAGGGAAGATTTCACTACTCACAATCGCCGCTGCCAAACCACATGGTACGGCAATCAACATAGCAATGATCATAGCCCATGTTGTACCGATGATGGCAGGCAGCAAACCATACAACGATTCATACGGATACCATTCGGCAGCCCATACAGATGATATACCGAACTGATACCAATAGGCTGATGAAGCATCCCACAAAAACCATAACAAAATAATCATGCTGGCGACTGCAACCATGCAACCGCTAGCAATCAATAGGTATAACGGCGAAAGTTTAGTGGACAGGTAAATACCCTACTTGTTTAACAATTGCTTGCCCTTGTTCAGAAAGAAGAAACTTCACAAAATCTTTGGTTGCGGTGCTCGCACTGTGTGGAAGCAATACATGCAAACCACGCGCAATCGGATAACTACCATCACGCACATGCTCAATGGTCGGCGCAATGGCTGTACCACTCACAACCACATCCACACCACGCACTTTATCATTGAGCCAAGCATTGGAGAGCATGCCAATAGCATTATCACTGCGCGACACAATCATTTGTTCTTCATTGTTCGAGCCTGAAACAATCGAAGCACCTTCAGCACGTGCGTGCGCGCTACCCAACACTGCTTTGGCAAAAACATGACGTGTGCCACGCGATGCTTCTTTATCAATTACCAAAACACGTTTATCCAAACCGCCAAGCTCTTTCCAATTTTTAATTTTACCGTGATAAATCGCAGCAATCTGTGCGATGGACAATTGATGAATGCCGCTCTCATATACAGCTTTGGAAACCACCACCGCAACAGCATCGGATGCAATCACGATATTATCTACATGACCATCGAGTTTGGCTTGCTCTTCAGATGAGGTTTCACGCGAAGCCATGCCCAATTGTGCTGTACCTTGAATCACGGAAGCAACACCAACACCTGAACCGCCACCTGATACGGTGATTGTTAGGTCAGGATGTGTTTTGTGATACGCCTCTGCTGCTTGCGATATCACGGGCAACACGGTCGTTGAACCGACTGCGGAAATGCGCTCCGAAGCTTGTGCTGATATGCCAACACACATCATAGCCACTAAAATAATACTGCGTTTTATCATGTCTGCACTCCTAGCCTCCATCATAGCAGCGTATGTCGCTATCAGGCATGGAATATTACAGGATTTATCGATCCTTTTACGAACATATTGTCTATATATAATGACTGTGGGATCTAAGCAAGCATAAAAACTGCGTAACTATTCAATTATCTCATTAGATCGAGGTGTTTAAATAAAGGATGTTGCGTTACTCTACGGCGATGATAAACAAGTGAAATAATGTAAAAGTGGCGGAAAGTTATGATTTTGGTGATTAATACAGGCAGCTCATCGATTAAGATGTCATTGCTCAAACAATCATCTAGGCAGCCCTTGGCAGAAGGTCTGGCGCAGCGATTGGGTGAAGATACTGCGCTTTTGAACTGGATGATTGCTCATGAAAGAATTGAGCAAAAAATACCCAAAGCAAACCATCAGCATGCTATGGCGCAAATGTTAAACATTCTTTTTGCGAACATCGATCAAACATTGATTGTAGCTGTGGGTCATCGTGTGGTTCATGGGGGCGAGGCATTTGTAGAGCCGATCTTGCTTAATGAAAAGATGATTGCTGATATTCAAGCACTTTCGCACCTTGCACCGTTGCATAATCCATCCAATGTCTTGGGCATAAAAGCTGCAATGTTGCATTTACCAAAGGTTTGCCATGTCGCTGTTTTTGATACAGCTTTTCATCAAAATATGCCTAAAAAAGCTAGTTTGTATGCGGTGCCCTATGCTTGGTATGAATCATACGGTGTACGACGTTATGGGTTTCATGGCACCAGCCATCATTATGTAGGCTTGGAAGCCGCTAAAATATTGGATTGTGATTTTAAAGATTGTAACTTGCTTATTGCCCACCTCGGTAATGGTTGTAGTGCCACTGCTATTTCACATGGTGTGAGTGTGGACACAAGCATGGGGTTAACACCTTTAGAAGGCTTGGTCATGGGTACACGAAGTGGTGATATAGATCCGGGGCTTATTGATTTCATATCACGTCAGACGGGTGATTCATTAGAAGTAATTACCGATATACTTAATCGCAAGTCGGGTTTGCTAGGCTTATCAGGATGCAGCAATGATATGCGCACATTACTTAAAGCTAGCCAAGAAGGTGATGAGCGAGCCACACTTGCCATTGATGTTTTCTGTTACCGCTTAGCGAAAACTTTGGCGGGTCTGACAGCTGGGCTTACAGAACTAGATGCAATTATTTTCACGGGTGGCATTGGTGAGCATGCCGCCCTGGTTCGAAGTAAGACGCTAACGCAATTGAAAGTTTTAGGGGTCATGGTGGATGAGACAAGCAATCAAGCCGATGGCAAGCTATCCAATGGCATTATCAGTGATACGGATTCGAATATACCAATTTTAGTTGTGCCAACCGATGAAGAAAAAATGATTGCTGATTATGTTTTGGCGCTATTGAATCATCATCAAGCATCGCAGTGCTGTTAAAGGAGTTTACATGAGTCATGCTTTTTTACTGGTTTCTACTGGCGCAGGCAGTGGTTTAACTACTGTAAGCCTTGGTTTGGTTAGGGCTCTTGATCGCTTGGGTATTCGAACTGGCTTTTATAAGCCCATTGCTCAGTTGCATGATGGCGATACTGGGCTTGAGCGTTCAACACAATTGATTGAGCATATGACCGACATCACGACACCGCAACCCATTAGCATCAAGCGAGCAATCTCGCTGTTAGGCTCTGGGCAAGAAGAGATGTTAATGGAAGAAGTGATTGCTTTGTATAAGAAATCCGCACGGCATACTGATACGATGATTATTGAAGGTTTGGTTGCCGATGGGCATGCAGGCTATGCCACACACTTAAACACGGCGATTGCTAGAGCCCTTGATGCAGAAGTGATTTTGGTAGGCACACCTGAAGAGGAAATTGATGCTTATATTGACATTGCTGCCAATGCTTTCAAGGATGATAATGGCACAGCTTTAATTGGCGTTATTCTCAATAAAGTGGGTATGAAACTCAATGCTGGAAATCGTTCAGTGCAGACATTATTCAGTGAAGAAGCTTGTCGGAAAGTAAGTAAAAAGAATTTTCATTTTATCGGTGCCATCTCATATCGAAATGCCTTAAATTCAACAAGAATGTCTGACATTGCAAGCTACCTTAATGCCAAAGTATTATTTGAAGGCGAATTAAATACGCGCCGAGCTAGGCACATAGAGCTATGCGCGCGTACAGTGGAAAATACCTTAAGTGTATATCAACCACATACATTGCTTATTTTTCCTGGTGATAGAGATGATGTGTTTATCGCTGCATGTATGGCAGCACTTAATGGCGTACCACTGGCTGGGATTCTACTGACAAGCAATTATCAGCCCAATGACCAAGTGATGAAGCTGTGTGCGCAGGCGATACAAACAGGGCTGCCTATATTACAAGTTGAGTTGGGATCATACCAAACGGCGACAAAATTGGCGGAAAGACCAAGAGAAGTGCCCATTGATGATTATGAGCTGGTGGATGATGTGATGAATCATGTCGCCAATTACCTTGATGCTAACTGGCTCAAAGAGCGTTGTGCCATTGAACGAAAGCCGCGTTTATCCCCTGCTGCTTTTCGTTATCAACTGCTACAGCAATCCCAAGAAAAGCGTCACCGCATTGTTTTACCAGAAGGGGAAGAGCCTCGTACGATTAAAGCAGCCGATCAATGTCAAAGGCGGGGTATTGCTGATTGTATATTACTAGGTTCGCCTGAAAAAATCCATCACGTCGCAGCTTCACAAGGGGTAAAGCTTGCTGAGAGCATTACGATTATTGATCCAAGTGATGTGCGCCATCGCTATATTCAGCCCATGATAAAATTAAGGCAGCACAAAGGACTGACTCAGGCTGCGGCGGAAGATCAGTTACATGGCCGCGTCGTGCTGGGCACCATGATGTTAGCACTTGATGAAGTCGATGGTTTGGTTTCAGGGGCTCTACATACGACAGCGAATACAGTCCGTCCTGCATTTCAGCTCATTGGCACCAATGCTGATGCCAAATTGGTGTCATCTGTTTTCTTTATGTGTTTGCCCGATCAAGTTGTGGTATATGCAGATTGCGCCATTAATCCCGATCCTAATACGGAAGAATTGGCAGATATTGCCATTCAAAGTGCGGATTCTACCAAGCGCTTTGGCATTGAACCGCGTATTGCTATGATTAGTTACAGTACGGGTGAATCGGGTACAGGCTCTGATGTGGAAAAAGTACGTGCTGCAACGGCTCTGGTGCGTGAGTTAAGACCAGATTTAATTGTCGATGGTCCCATGCAATATGATGCGGCTGCCAATGCGGCTGTGGGTAAGAGTAAAGCACCCGATAGCTTGGTTGCAGGTAAAGCCAATGTGTTTGTTTTTCCAGACCTGAATACAGGAAACACCACCTATAAGGCAGTACAACGAAATGCGCACGTGGTCAGCATTGGGCCGATGCTGCAAGGTCTAAAAAAACCTGTGAATGATTTATCACGCGGTGCATCAGTGGAAGATATTGTTTATACCATTGCGCTGACCGCGATTCAGGCGGGTTCAAGTAAATAATAGAAAGTATTTCCCATGTTTATTTTTCATGAATGCCAGTCAATAAATCCAGCATTGCCTGACTGTCTGTCACAGGTTGATTGCACTGAAAATTCTTGCACACATAAGCCGTTACTTGGTTATTCATCGGCGTTTGCAGTTTTATAAACGGAATAAGCTTGATACTTTCCTCATCTCGCCAAAGCACTACTGCATCGGGCAAGTATCGCTGGTTCAATGCTTCTATCATCACCTTGGCTTGTTGACTGTGTTTATCTCCTGCCAAGACAACCTCTATGCCATCAGCTGCCGCATACACTTGCGCCGAAAGCATATGTATCACACCCACAGGTGCTTGCGTAAGCAGGGCAGAGAATGCTTTAAAAATTTTATCTGCGGCTACTTCAAGTTCACTGGAACTGCTCATGCGCGCCAAACGCAATATATTGGATGCGGCAACAGCATTTCCTGATGGCAATGCGCCATCCCATGCTTCCATAGGTCGCACCAATAATGTTTCGGAATCATGGGCAGTAAGATATAAACCACCTGATTCGGATGCAAAACGTGTGAGCATATCCTTATTTAAATTTAGAGCCTCTTTCAAATATTTCGCATCAAAGGATGCCTCATATAATTCAATCAAGCCCCATACAAAGAATGCATAATCATCCAAATGTCCTGTGATAGCTGCATCTCCATGTCGATAACGATGTAATAGATGCCCTTGTTTATCGCGCATGGTTTGCAATAAAAAATCTGCACAATCTTGCGCTGCCTGCAAATATTTAGGTTCATTCAAAACACGGGATGCCTTAGCAAGCGCGGCAACCATCAAACCATTCCAATCAGTTAAGATTTTATCATCAAGGAATGGGTGTATGCGTTTTTCACGCTCTTCAAATAATTTGGTTCGTATGTACTCAATATCTTTAGCTAGGCCTGCATCGGTCCATGTCGATAGATGTGGAATATTTTCACCAGTCATTTTTCCAGTAGCTTCATCGTGAAAATTACCTTTTTTTGATAATAAAAACGTTTTTTCAATCTTTTCTGCATTTTTCTTGCCTAAAAGTTGCTCAACTTCACTCGTTTTCCACACATAAAACTTACCTTCTATCCCTTCAGAATCCGCATCTTCTGCCGAATAAAATCCGCCTGTTTTATCACGCATATCACGCAATACATATTCAGCAATTTCACGGACGACCTTAGCATGACGTGCATGCCCTGTTAGTTGATAAGCTTCGGTATATGCCATCATTAACATGGCTTGGTCATAGAGCATTTTCTCAAAGTGTGGCAACAGCCACTCAGTATCCGTCGAATAACGATGAAAACCAAAACCTATTTGATCAAATAGTCCGCCAGCACGCATGGCATCAAGTGTTTCCTCAACCATCAACAAGCTTTTATCATCTTGGTTTTTTTGAGCCTGACGAAGTAAGAATAACAATTTATGCGGACTAGGAAACTTGGGCGCACTGCCAAATCCGCCATGTTCCGCATCAAAACTCTGTTTTAAATCATCCACTGCCTTTTTCGCCAGTTTTGACACATTCATATCACTAGGTGTGGATTGCTCACCACTACGTGTAGCCAAAAGCTCTGTTATCTTGTCTGCCGACTGCTCTAATTTTTCATGATTCTGCTGCCACAATTGTCCTACCTTGGCAGATAAATCCAACATACCAACACGTCCATTTCGGCTATATTTGGGGATATATGTGCCTGCATAAAATGGTTTTTTATCTGGTGTCATCAAGATATTTAACGGCCAACCGCCCGAACCATTCATCATTTGAGCAACCTGCATATACACCTGATCAATATCAGGACGCTCTTCCCTATCCACCTTGATAGAAATAAACGTTTTATTCATCGCCGCAGCGACTTCCTCATCTTCGAAATCTTCTTTCTCCATCACATGGCACCAATGGCAGGTGGCATAACCAATTGAGAGAAAGATGGGTTTATTTTCTTTTTTTGCTTTGGCAAAGGCTTCTTCACCCCATGGGTACCAATGCACAGGGTTATGCGCATGTTGTTGTAAATAAGGACTCGCTTCATTGATTAGTGCGTTGGTGTATTTGGTCATAAGATTTTCCCCCGCAGATACCAATATGGGAAAACACATCAATAATATGATGATAGAAGTACGCAGCATCTTGTTTTCTCCATTAAGATTCAATCTAGAAAATGAGGGTATAACAATAAAGCAGGCTTTCAACCGCTTCTATTGAATGGGAATATAGAAAAGTCTCTAGGTTGAGCTAATCCTATAAAATGTGGGTGATATAGTCATTCATGTTTAGAATTACCGTCATGCCCGAGTTCTTTTGTCGGGCATCCATGTGATATTTAAATTAGAAAGACGATGGATTCCCGCCTTCACGGGAATGACGAAACAGGTAAATCAATTCATGATTCACTATAGCTTATGATTCATTGCTTGCACTCAAGTAAACGGCATACATATCCTACAAACTTAAATCAATCGGTTTGAACCACTACACTTTCTGCGTTTTACCACAACTGTAGCAGCACTCATCAAAGTCAGCGATTTCAACACGACAATGGCGGCAAGGAATTGTGTGCTTTCGCACCTTTACATTTTCAGTAACCTCTTTTTGTCCAAGGAACACAAAGCCTAAGAACCGAACAAAACTAAACGCCATCAAACCAAATAATAGACTGATAGGAAATGCATACATCCATGCAAACGTATAAGCATTGCCAGAGAACAGGTCATGCACAAGCTTCTTATCCTGCATCAAGTCATAAGTATAAGGCACATGCTCAATTCCTTCCTGAAAACGAAGCGTGGTTGGTGTTACATGCATGTAATCCCCATTAAATCGTCTAAAGTCATCTCTCAAACCAAACTTAGAGATTCGCTTCGAGGCACGCCTTTCTGCATTAAAGCTGATATTAACGTAAATAATGCTAGGGCGACGAATCATTGTTTCTCGCTGTGCAGCCTTTACACCATATCTATGCCTTAAAATAGCATACTCTGCGACCATGCCCATGTCAGTTTTACTCATCGCCCAAAACTCATCCTTCGCATAGGGGTTCCATTCATCTTGCCCATTTACCCAGTTGTCATAGTGATAGCCCTGAACAGGCTCCCCTTCCTCATCAAAATCATGTATAGGAAATACATCGAAATAGCCTTTATTAAAAGCATCACTAAACTGACCAAACTCACCACGCAACAATCGAATGATAAAATGGTCATTAGGTAAGCCTTTCAAGTGTGGGTCGGATGCAATGACAGCCTCTACTTCTTTCTTGCTTGGCATGGGTGAGTCATTACCATACACAAAGCGCCATGACGTATCTTCCCAAAAGATATATGGGCGAATCCTTGCATCAACATCTGAGCGTCCTGCTGATGCATACAGAAATTGCTCTTTATTTTCTTCTGCCTTGTCCATCACGCCATACTTATAAATAAGGTCTTCCATAAATAAATCTAGCCACCGATTGATGTCATACGAGCCTAATAAAGCATATATAACATTCTTTTTATCCCGCTCCTGTTCTGCATAAATGATGCTTGTGCCAGCATTGGGGATATTTTCCCTTGTTCTGTATAAGCCATGCACCTCAATAATCGCATTCTTCTCATAACTGGATTTCATCGTATCAATATACCACGAATAAGAGTTTACAGAAATGAACAATGCGCCTGCAACAGCAATCAACACAAAAGCAGCATCCAGCTTGGTGCGCTTCCGTACAATAAACGAGCCAGCCAAAGAAAACATCTTGCCCAGGCCTGTAAAAAACTTCTTACCCAGTTCCTTATCAATAACTTCTGGTTGCTGTGTCCTACAGTATGAGCAAACATTTGCTTTCTTAGAAATTCGTTTACGACAACCAACACAAGACTTTTGAAAAATAGCCTTTGTAATCTTCACAATGATCCAAATGATTAATACTGCAATTAAAATACGACCCATCACTCTAACCTCTCACAAAAAATGATGCCCATACACGGTCATGTCTAAGTGCTAAAGTCAACATGCCTGCCTTGAACTGCTGAACCACTGAACGCACCTTTAATTCACCTGTTATAACTTGAATAGCTTCTTCACCATCGAATAAAAACAAGCGATTGATATTCTCATAAACTCGACCATCCGCATGCCTTTGCATCTCCTTAACCAACACATTAAACACGCGCATAAAGTGATAACTATCTATTGGACGAAACAAACGATAAAATAAGAATGGTGCAAACAAGAATATAAACACACACTCGCCTAAAAACCGAACATCCAACACTCGCATCACGCCACCAAGCTGAACAAGTTCTAAGATTCGTCCGATAACCACCACCGAAAATACAACCAACTGTACCGCCCAAAACACATTTAATAATTCATTCATCCTTATCTCCTTTATGACCTGATAAAACCCAATTTCCAAACCAATACCACAATAACCAGCCACCGCGCATTATATCTCTATACATATATTTTCCTGCATACCACAAGGGGAGTATTGCAAAACTCACCACATCATCAGTAAAAGTTGAATCTTCCCCCAATAAATCATCCTCGCCATTTTCCTTTGCATCCATCAAGCGGCGAATAAACGCATAAGCAAAAGTAGGGATAATGAGCCATACATAAATCATAAAAATATCGCCTAAATTAATATTCATTAGCCCCCCCCCTTCATATTCCGGGTAGTCAACAAAACAATAGTTTAATCACCATAGCACCGCAACTCGCTCTATAAGGTCGCGTGTTCAGCATTAACGTTGGTGGTGGATAAACTTCCAATGTAAACGAATACTGGAAAAGACAGTAGCTTCGACTGCTTTTTTTGTCTTAATCAATAATAGTTGTTTTTCTATTTACAAAAAATAACGTATGGCTATAATATAATTCATGTACCGCATTGAGTATAGCAAACAAGCAATAAAGGCTTTACGTAAAATGCCTAAAAATATGCGCCATCGCATTATGGAGAAGATCAATGCATTAGCCTCATCCCCAGTCTACGCTGCCAATGTTAAGAAATTATCGGGTAGCGAAAATGTATATCGCTTGCGCGTAGCTGATTGGCGTATTGTTTATATTGTTGAAGATGGTCGGTTGCTAATTTCTATTGTAAAAATAGACGTGCGTGGAGGTATTTATAAATGAATGTGCAAATTATTAAACATAATGGCGAACCTGAATATGCAGTCATTGATTTCAAAGAATACGAAGCTATGCGTGAAGCATTGGAGAATGCAGAAGATTTAGCAGATGCGACTTCTTTTAAATCCAATGGTAGTGAAACATTCCCTGCTGCATTGGTTGAACGATTGTGTGATGAATCGAATCCTATCATGGAATATCGCAAATATAGAAAGTTAACGCAAGCGGCATTGGCAGAACAAGTAGGTGTTAGTCAGGCGGCAATTGCTGGCATAGAAAGCGGAAAAAAAGACCCATCTATATCTCTTCTAAAAAAGCTTGCAACAACATTAGCTGTTGATATTGATGACTTGGTTTTTTAGGCATAAGCATAAACCGATTTAGAGCGGCATAACATAAATAATCGTCTAATCATCATAACACCTTAGCTCTGGCTGCAAAGTTGCATGTTCTATATTTTGTTGTTTCAGTGTTTCGAGCAATCGCGGCAGTAAAACAGGCCACTGTTCCATATCATTCACCTGAATGTGAGCCGAAACGGATAGCTTACCAATGGGTAAACGCCACAGATGAATATGATGCATACCCACAACGCCTTCAACAGCTTGTATCGCTTGCATCACTGCATTGCAATCCAACTCTTTTGGTACAGCTTCCATCAATTCCAGCGTTGTTTCACGTACCAATCGCCAACCACCCCATGCCAAAATCATTGCTACCAAAAATGATAACAATGGGTCAATAAGCATCCAACCTGTTAATAAAATCACAATTCCCGCAGTGATTGCGGCAACAGAACCCAAAGCATCACCGAGCACATGCCAATAAGCCGCCCGCGTATTAATATCATGGCTACCATGCAACCAACGCATAATAATAAGGTTAATGAACAACCCAATACCAGCAATCCAAATTACTAACGTACCTTGAACTACAGGCGGATTGGATAATCGACCAACAGCTTCCCATATAATCCAAGCACTCAGAAACCATAAAGCCATACCATTAAATTGCGCCGCCAACACCTTGGCTCGGCCGTAACCATAGGTCATTTGAGCATGGGCAGGGCGTGCAGCAATGGCTCGGGCTAACATCGCCAAAGCCAATGCCGCAACATCAGACATCATGTGTCCTGCATCAGCCAATAAGGCTAATGAGTTAGCCATAAGCCCGCCAACCAACTCCACCGCAGCAAAAACTGCCGTTAACCAAAAGGCAGCATTCAGTGAATGGTGGTGGTCAGCGTGACTCATGGATAAAACACTCTCATCTTTTTGGACTTTTCTCTTTATTTATTCTTACTAAAACGTGCATACAAGCATGGTAAAACAAACAGTGTTAATAATGTTGAAGATACAAGTCCTCCAACAACCACCGTTGCCAAAGGCTTCTGAATCTCTGAACCAATGCCTGTCGCCAGAAGCAAAGGCACAAGACCCAAACCAGCAATCATCGCAGTCATCAACACAGGTCTTAAACGACTCTCTGCACCATTACAAATCGCTTCATCCATATTCCGACTATCCTCAATATGTCGATTGATCGCATCCACCAACACCACGCCATTAAGCACCGCTACCCCAAATAACGCAATAAAACCAATGCTTGATGGCACAGATAAATATTGACCCGATGCCCATAAAGCCAAGATGCCACCAATCAATGCCATCGGTACATTGAGCATAATCAATGTTGCTTGACCCATCGAATGAAACATAAAATAGAGTAGGATGAAAATCATCAACAGTGAAAGCGGTACAACAATCATCAACTTGGCTTGTGCCCGTTGCTGATTTTCGAATTGCCCACCAAAGACCACGGTATAGCCTGGTGGTAAATCAATTTCATCTTGAATGCGTTGATCCAATTCAGCCACCAACGAACCCATATCCCTATCTTGCACATTGCTTTGAATCACCACGCGCCGTTGTACATCATCGCGTTTAATCATTGGCGGGCCTTGTTCCACACCAATAGAGGCGACATCTTCAAGACGTACCCAAGCACCATCGGGTGCTTGCAGAATAAGGCTGCCGATAGCTTCAGCATTATCACGGAAATCTTTCGCCAAGCGGACATAGATATTATAGCGCTCATTACCAGAGATGACCTGTCCTGCATTTGCTCCGCCAATAGCATCAGCAACCAAGCTCATCACATCATCAACAGGAATGCCATAACGATCCAACTTATCGCGATCTGGACGAATCACCAATTGTGCCTCGCCTTCAATCTGTTCCATGGCAACATCGCGTGTACCTTCAACGCTTTTGGTTAACGTCTCAATTTTCTTGCCCATCGTAGCCAATACTTTGAGATCAGGACCAAACAGTTTAATCGCCAAAGCCGCTTTTACACCCGATATTAACTCATCCACACGCATGGCAATGGGTTGAGTGAACGCCACTAGAATACCTGGCACTACTTCCATTTGCTCACGCATAAGTTTTTGTATGGCGGGTCTATCACTGGCACTCGTCCATTCAGACACAGGCTTCAAACCCACAAACATCTCCACATTGGATACAGGCTCTGGATCACCACCAATTTCTGCACGCCCAACACGGGCTGAAACATAGGTTACCTCAGGAAAGTTATCGATTAATACCCGTTCCAACTTCTCACCCATATCTTTGGCATATGATAAGGATGACGAAGGTGCCAAGGTCACACGAATTGCCAAGGTCCCTTCTTCTAATTCAGGCACAAATTCTGTGCCTAGGAATGGTAT
Organism: Mariprofundaceae bacterium; assembly: GCA_027018935.1. Taxonomy (GTDB): domain Bacteria; phylum Pseudomonadota; class Zetaproteobacteria; order Mariprofundales; family Mariprofundaceae. The sequence goes on along the minus strand of JALUXZ010000272.1, from coordinate 2,973 downwards.
AATGGCAATGGTTGATACAAAAGCCACTGCTGCACCCGCGATAACTTTTTTACGCGCCTTTAAAGCAGAGCGAAGAAGACGGTGATAAGTCTTAGCAATCGGAGCCAATACAGGGCTTTCTTTATGCACAACACCTTTGGTAAATACGAATGTTGCCAGTACAGGCATAATAAATATTGCTACCAACAACGATGCAAACATGGCAAAACAAATCGACAATGCCATCGGCGTAAACATCTTGCCTTCAACGCCTTCCAAGGCAAACAATGGTGTAAATACCAAGAGGATAATCAGTACAGCAAACAATACTGGTCTGACAACCTCTTTGGAGGCTTCGGTGATACGTAAGGCTACGCCATGATCGCCATCTTTCACTTTCTCCAGATGTTTAAAGATATTTTCAACCATGACAACGGAGCCATCCACCATCATACCAATGGCAATCGCTAAACCACCCAAGCTCATCAGATTTGCCGAAATACCATAATGCTCCATCACTGCCAATGCTGATAACACCGAAATTGGCACGGATAACAATACCAAGGTCGCAGCACGTACATTCATTAGGAATAAAAACAAAATGATGATAATCAATACAAATGCTTCAAGCAGTGCTTTTTCCACCGTCCATACAGCCTTATCAATCAACTCTGATTGATCGTAAAATGGCTGAATCGTTACGCCTTTGGGCATAGACTTTTGCACGATTTCCAAACGCGATTTCACATCATCAATGGTATTTTTTGTATTGGCACCAAAGCGTTTCAGAACAATGCCAACCACCACTTCACCAAGCTGCTTGATACTGCCATCAGCGGCACGTTCAGTCATCGTTACAGAGCCTTGGCGAATTTCGCCACCAAATACAACGCTTGCCACATCCCGCACACGAACAGATGTGCCATTCACTGTTTTCACTGGAATCGCCGCAATGGCAGTCAGTCCATCTTTGCCACCGGGAACCCACCCGACACCACGAATTACCAGTTGCTCATCACCCTGCGGCAAATACCAACCACCTGCATTGCGATTGTTTGCTTCAATTGCTTTGACCACATCGGCAACATGCAAATTGTAAGAGAGCAATTGTTCAGCATTTAATTGCACCTGATATTGGCGAACCTCACCGCCATAGGAGAGAATATCTGTGACACCTTCCACTGGCATCAACATCAATTTTACCACCCAGTCATTCAAAGCTCTGAGTGTGAGTGCATTATAGCCTGCTTCGGGAGCTGCTTTGATAATATACTGAAACACCTGACCAAGTCCCGATGTGTTGGGACCAACTTTCGGTGTACCTGCCCAAGCTGGAACAGTTTGCTTTGCATCTTGCAGCTTTTGAAATACCAGCTGCCTAGCAAAGTAAATATCTGTTCCCTCTTTAAACACCACAGTAATCACAGATAAGCCTGTTTTGGAGATAGAGCGTACTTCTTCAACATCAGGCAACGAATACATTACCGCTTCAATCGGGTAAGTAATAATCTGCTCAACCTCTTCAGAGGCTAAACCTTGTGCTTCAGTATTGATTTGCACTTGTACATTGGTCACATCAGGAAAGGCATCAAGATTCAATTTCGGCACAATAAATAGCGCATAGACCATAGAACCAATCAGCAACATAAGGATTAGTAAGCGGTTATTTACCGCTATATCAATGAGTTTAGACATAGTGCTTACCTCAATGGTTGTGTACTTCAAAACCAGCTTTCGCTAATTCCGAAGCAAGCACAAATGAGCCTTGCACCACAACCATTTCGCCTTCTTTCACGCCTTTAAGGATGCTAACAAGTCCCATATTGGATTTGTTAATTTCCACTTCTCTGCGCTCAAAATGACCAGGTTCTTCTTCCACAAAAACAATCAACTCACTGCCCTGACGTTGAATAGCTTGTTCTGTAATCAATAGAGACTTTTTACCTGTGCTTGTAGCAATTTCTGCATTGACAAACATGCCTGGGTGAAGCGAATCATTGTTATTTTGAATGCTCAAACGAACACCCGCAGTTCTAGTAACTGGATCCAACTGATGATGGATATTGATTACCGCACCTTGATAATGTGCTTTCATGCCTTTTGGTGCTACCGATGCCAATTGACCAATTTTTATATCAGACAAGGCACTTTCAGGTATTTTTACTTCAACCCATACATGCGATTCATCCGCCACTTGCATCAATTGACTACCTGCCGCAAAGTGTTGACCAATACGAAAATCATCTGCTACAACCGTACCTGCATGCGGAGTTCGAAGTGTTAACAAGCCATATTCCTTCTGTTTGATTAAACCTGAAATGTCACGTTTGTTTAAACCATAAGAAAACAACGTTGCTTTTGCCGCCGCCAAATTAGCTTGCATGATTTGATAGGTGCTTTCTGCTTGCTGCAAACGTGCTTGAGACACAATCTTTTGCTCTGCAAGCGCTTGCAAACGTGTGATTTCCTGCTGACTTCTATGATGTTCAGCTTGGGCTTTTAAGTAGCTGGCTTCGGCTTGTGCAAGTGCCGTACTGTTTAGCGTCGCCAATTTTTGTCCTTTTTTCACCTGATCACCCAAGCGCACATATCGCTTATGCACGACACCATCAACGAGCGTAGTAATATCAGCCAATGCATAGCCATTAAAAGCGACTGTGCCAGGAGCATTGATAGCTTGTAGTTCAGCTCGTGTTTGTAGTGCTTCGGTTATAATATCTGCCTGTTTTATTTGGGCTGGTGTTAGTTTGATAATCCCACCCTCTTCTTCATGCCCACCATGGGCATCACCTGCATGACCGCCTGCTTCATGGTCATGACCATGCTCACCTGCCATTAGTGGCTGGCTTACCAAAAGTAATGCCGTTGTAATCAATATATTTACTATTTTCATGTTTGAGTTCCTTTAAGAATATATTCAGGGTGACCGAGCACTTCAGCTAGGCGAATACGAGCCATCCAAGCCTGCTTGATCATTTCAAGTGCCGTGATTTG
>JALUXZ010000271.1 GCA_027018935.1 Mariprofundaceae bacterium | reverse complement strand
TTTGACATGGATGCAAGCGCACCACATCGAACAGCGGCCGTTTTAAATAATTGGAAGGAGGGTATTAGCTCTAAACGGGTGATTTCCGCCTAAATGAAAAGCTGAGTTTCTGAGGAGGCTCTATTTAGGTGTTATGGTGTTTTCCAAATAGCTGCATTAACTCTTTTTGAGCATTGCGTTCCTTACTATTTGATTTTACGCGGTAATATTGACCATCTTTGCGCAAACTCCAAGCTCCGACATTATCTGCGAGGTAGGGGCGTAGAGCTGTTTTTAAAATATCTCTGGCCTGTTTTTTATCACGGATAGGGAAACAGGTTTCCACACGTCTGAGAAGGTTGCGATTCATCCAATCGGCACTGGAGCAGAGAACTTCGGCTTCTCCACCATTGTGGAAATAAAACACACGCGTATGTTCGAGAAAACGACCTAAAACAGAGCGTACACGGATATTTTCTGAGATGCCTTTGATACCAGGACGCAAACAACAAATACCACGCACAACTAAATCAATTTTCACACCTGCTTGTGATGCTTGATACAGAGCCTGAATGACTTTTGGCTCTTCCAAACCATTCATTTTAGCAATAATACGAGCTGTTCCACCGGCACGAGCATTGGCAGCTTCGAAATTGATGCGCTCAATAATACCGCTATGCAGAGAAAAGGGCGCTTGTAACATGGTTTTAAGCTTAGAAAGTCGTCCCATACCTGTAAGTTGCTGAAATACACGATGTACATCTTCGGTAAGATCAGGCTCACAACTAAGTAAACCAAAATCTGTGTAAAAACGGGTCGTAACCGTGTGATAATTACCTGTCCCTAAATGCACATAACGGCGCATAGTCCGACCTTCACGGCGAACAATAAGCATCATCTTACAATGGGTTTTATAACCAACTACACCGTAAACAACCTGCACACCTGCTGCGGAAAGGCGGGTTGCAAGGGTGATGTTGTCTTGTTCGTTAAAGCGCGCACGCAATTCAATCACTGCCACAACTTCTTTATTCGCTCGTGCAGCTTTAATCAAAGCATCGACAATGGGGGAGTCGGGCACAGCGCGATAAAGCGTTTGTTTGATAGCCAAAACATTGGGGTCGGAAGCGGCTTGTTTGAGTAGTTCGACAACAGGCATAAAACTTTGAAAAGGGTGGTGAAGCAAAACATTGCCATCGCGAATAATTTTGAATAAGTCGTTATCTTCTTTTTTAAATACTGCTGGAATGCCAGCTTCAAAAGCAGGGAATTTCAAATCAGGTCGATTGACCTCATCACATACCAGTGCCATACGGTATAAATTAACCGGCCCGTGTACTCTATATAAATCAGTTTCTTGAACACCAAATTGTTGCAATAAATAATCGCTAAGCTCTGCGGGGCAATGATTGGAGACTTCGAGCCGTACAGCTTTACCAAAACGGCGTTCGAGTAATTCACCAGCAATAGCTTGCTTTAAGTCGCTGAGTTCTTCATCAACATCCATTTCACTGTTACGGGTGATGCGGAACTGATGACAATATTTAATTTTCATACCTGGAAATAAATCATCGACATGGGCATGAATAATGGATGAAAGAAACACATAGCTGTGCTCTGATGTGGCAATATCATCAGGCAGGCGAATCATACGAGGCAATGAACGTGGCGCTTGCACAATGGCATAACTTGATTCGCGTCCAAAGGCATCCTTACCTTCAAGCGCAATCATGAAATTAAGAATTTTACTTAGTAAGCGCGGAAAAGGGTGAGCTGGATCAAGTCCAATGGGGGTGAGTAGTGGCAACAACTCACGTTTGAAAAATTTATGAATCCAATTTTGTTGCTCTTCTGTCCATTCAGCACGGTGTAAAAAATGGATGCCTTCCTCGCGCATACTGGGAAGTAAATCATTGTTAAGAATTTGATATTGTTGCTCGACCAACTCACTGGCTTGCTCTCGGACACGGTGCAAGATTTCACTCGAAGTGAGTCTATCAGCACCAACTTGTACAGAGCCTATCGCAACTTTTTGTTTTTGAATAGCAACACGGACTTCGAAAAACTCATCCATATTGGATGTGCAGATGCAAAGAAAACGTAAACGTTCAAGCAGTGGAACATTAACATCTTCCGCCATAGCAAGCACGCGACGATTAAATTCAAGCATGCTTAAATCTCTATTAATATAAAGGTCTGGGTGATCCAGTGCTATGGTTTCTGAGGTGCTCAAGTAATGTTCCTTTGTTTATGTGTTGGCTTAACTATCATCGCCAGCAAGAATTTTAGCAGCAGCATCATGGTCAACATGACGAATATCATGACCATATTCCATGTAAATAACCATTTCTGCAATATTGGTGGCATGTGCAGAAATACGTTCAAGATTCTTGGCTGCATCCGATAGAATGATTGAGCCACTGATGCTGCGAGGATCCTCCATCATATAGGTTAGAAGCTCGCGGTACATACGCTTATATAGCTTATCAATTTTTGCATCTTTTTGGATGACTGTCATAGCCAAATCAGCATCACCGCGAGAAAATGAATCCAGAGCGCGTTTCACTTGCTTTTGAACCTTTTCACCCATGGTATCAAGGTTGGAAAAGTTTCGCGGTGGAGATTCTTCCGATTGAATCATGCCTTTGGCGATACTGGCAGCTAAATCACCAATGCGTTCAAGATCGGTTACGACTTTGATAATAGCTAGAATAAATCGCAAATCACCAGCTGCAGGCTGGCGGCGCACCAGAATATCACGGGTCATTTCATCACATTGAACTTCCAACGCATTGATGGCACGGTCACGTTCAATGGTCTTGATGGCAAGCTTTTCATCTTGCTCCAGCATAGACTCTACGGCATGCCCAATAGCACGCTCGACAAGCCCGCCCATTGAAAGCACATGTTCTTTAAGTTCTACCAATTCCTCATCGAAACGTTTCATGGTATGTTGCATGATTTCTCCTTCATACTGATGCTCGAATGCTTCTATTTAAGTATAAGAAGCATAGCATAAACTGACAGTTGCCAGCCTTAATGTTTTAGCCAAAACGACCTGTAATATAGTCTTCAGTTTGTTTTTGTAGTGGCTTAGTGAATATTTCCCTTGTTTCACCAAATTCAATCAACTTACCCAAATAGAAAAAAGCGGTATTATCTGAAACACGCGCAGCTTGTTGCATGCTATGTGTTACGATAATAATGGTGAACTCTTTTTTAAGCTCGTCAATCAACTCTTCAATTTTAGCCGTAGCAATAGGATCAAGTGCTGAGCAAGGCTCATCCATCAATATAATTTCAGGCTTCACTGCAATAGTGCGCGCAATGCATAGGCGTTGTTGCTGACCGCCCGAAAGAGCAGTGCCAGGCTCTTGAAGTTTGTCTTTTACTTCACTCCATAGACCTGCACGGGTTAATGAATATTCGACCAACTCATCCATTTTTTCGCCATCGTTCACAATACCGTGAATGCGAGGGGCATAAGCAATATTTTCGTAAATGGTTTTGGGGAAAGGGTTGGGTTTTTGAAAAACCATGCCAACACGGGAGCGCAGTTGTACGACATCAATATCGGCATCGTAGATGTTTTTAGCATCAATCAGAATATCACCCTCAATACGACAGTGAGGGACGCGATCATTCATGCGATTCAAGCAGCGTAATAATGTTGATTTGCCGCACCCAGAAGGTCCAATGAATGATGTTACTTTATTGTGTTCAATTTCCAAATCAATGCCGTGCAATGCTTGGGCATCTTTATACCAAAGCTTTAGGTCGCGGATAGAAATGTTTTTAGTAGATGTCATCGTGTTACCCTTTACCAAGTTTTTTGTGTGCGGTTGCGTAGCCAAACTGCCACAGCGTTGAGTGAGAGAAGCACTGTTAGCAATACGAGAATACCCGCCGCAGTACGCTCTTCAAAGGCGCGAATAGACTCAGACGACCATGTGTAAATTTGGGCTGGAAGCACCGTTGTGGCATCAAATATGCCACTTGGAGCCTCTGGAATATAAGCCATCATACCTACAATTAATAATGGTGCGGTTTCACCCATAGCCTGTGCTAAACCAATAATACTGCCTGTTAAAATGCCAGGGAATGCCAGTGGTAACACATGATGCCAGACGGTTTGTAAATTTGATGCACCCAAGCCATAAGCAGCATCACGAATACTATCGGGAATAGAGCGCAGGGCAGCACGGGTGGTGATAATGATGACAGGTAAAGTCATCAGAGCCAGTGTTAAACCACCTGCCAATGCAGATGAGCGGGGAACGCCAGCAATGTTGATAAAGACAGCCAAGCCTAATAAACCGTATAGAATAGAAGGAATGGCAGCAAGGTTGTTAATATTTACTTCAAGCATCTGAGTCCAGCGATTATCAGGCGCAAACTCTTCAAGGAATATTGCTGTCATCACACCAATGGGAACGGCAACGGCCATGGTAATCAATAGAACCAAAATAGAGCCAACCGCAGCGGCTAGCACACCCGCAGTTTCCGCCATCTTTGAATCACCATGGGTGAAGAATAGGGTGTTGAAGCGAAGTTCGATTTTCTTTTCTTTTAACATCTGATCAACATGGGGGCGGTACTTGCTTTTTAAACCGTTTCCTTCATGACCTTTGATATACTGATCCACTCGGTAACTGGCAAGCACCCATGTATGTTCAGTTGTGCCAAGCAACTCAGGGTGCTCTAAAAGTTTTTTGGGTAATGTGCGCAAGTATGAGCGGCTTACCAAGTAACGGTAATTACGTGTAATAGCTTTGTTATAGTTATCTTTAACATCGGCATTATAACTAATGGGCACTTGGATATAGGCTTGCTGGTATGCTGGCAGTGCTTTGCCAATAATATCAACAAAGAAAAATGCCAAAAATGCTAGAGCAAAAGCAATGGCTGCCATGCCGTAATATTTAAAGCGACGATCAGCACGATGACGACGTTGCAGCCGTTTGTTGTACTCCATGCTATGGCTCATTTATTCATACCTCTGGCGGAATTTTCGTATTATGATGGTTGAAACGACATTTAAAATAAGCGTTACGGTGAGCAATACCAAGCCAAGCGCAAATGCAGCCAAAGTAAATGCTGAGTCAAACTCTTGATCACCTGTTAGTGCTTCAACAATTTTCACAGTTACGGTGGTCATGCCTTCGAGTGGATTGGCGGTTAAGTTGGGGCGTAAACCAGCCGCCATGACCACAATCATGGTTTCACCAATAGCGCGTGATGCACCCAATAAAAATGCAGCCACAATGCCTGGCAGAGCAGCTGGTAAAACAATATGGCGGATGGTCTCAGAATGAGTGGTTCCCAATGCCAAAGATCCGTCTCGCATGGGCTGAGGAACGGCTCGAATCACATCATCAGAGAGCGATGATATAAATGGGATAATCATAATGCCCATGATAATACCAGGGGTCAGGGCATTGGTGTAATCGGCATGTAAGCCCACGGCATTAGCAGCTTCCACGACCAAAGGACTAATGGTGATTGCAGCAAAAAAACCATAAACAACAGTAGGAATGCCAGCGAGGATTTCCAATAATGGTTTCAAACGATTGCGCCATGTATGGCTAGCATATTCAGACATATAAATAGCTGCAAACAGACCAATGGGAACAGCAACCAGCATGGCAATGCCTGTAATCATAAAGGTGCCAGCAAAGATAGGAACGGAACCGAAATCAGGTACAGATGCCTCATCCCCGCGACCTGCACCAATTAAAAATGCGGTGTCAGGATTCCAAACGGTACCTGTAATAAAATCCCAAAAAGATATAATGTGAAAAAAGCGAATGGATTCAAAAATAACTGAAAATACAATGCCTAGTGTTGTTAAAATTGAAATCATAGCTGCGATAAGGAGCAGAACAGTCATGGCTTTTTCGACAGGTTGGCGGGCACGAAACTCATGCTTGATATGCTTTAAAGCGAACCACAAGCTTAGACCACCCAATGCAAAGGCGGTGCCTATAATCATAATGCCAGGCACATGTAGTAGGTTAAACATAGATAAAACTGAACAAATAATACCTACAATTAAAGCGGGGCTGGCAAATTTAATCACCGCATACCAGCCATAAAAACCAGGGCGAGAATGTAGAAATCCATGTTCCTTTTCGAGTGTATGGGCTTTTTGTCGTGCAAATAAAAACACCATCAATGATAAAGGAAGCAAGCCTGTAGCAAACCAGAAAAATATGTTAGCAGTGGTCATAAAAGCCTGAGCTCCATCGTTTAATTATTATAAATCATTGTTTCTGTTGCAGCACTCTAAGTTATGGTTTATGTCATGAAAAGCATTGCCGTGTTATGAGGCTGATTTTCTTTTATTAAAGCCTTTTTGTACGGTGCTTTATGAGAAAACAAGATATAAAAAAACTTCATTTGTGAGGGTTAATAAAAAAGGCCAGGGCGATGATGCCCTGACCTTTTTTTATGCGGTTAAAACGACTTAGTGTTTCTTTTTAAAATCGTCTGCAGTCAAGTTAGTCAATGCTTTCAAGTTTGAACGATAATGCGTACGTTCTGCTTTTGGCAATGGAATCAAGCCAATTTCAGTACATTCGCCTTCATCACCAATCATTTTTTCAGACATGAACAAGTTAGCATATTCCATCATGCCTGGAACTTTGCTGATATGTGATTTCTTGATGTAGAAATACAATGAACGAGCCAATGGGTAAGAGTGATCAGCAATCGTTGTTGGTGTTGGAGAAATATTACCAATGGTTGCAGCAGCAATGCTATCGCTGTTTTCTTCTAGGTAGCTATAACCAAAGATACCCAAAGCTTCTGTATCACGTGCAAGCTTTTGAACGATTAGGTTGTCATTTTCACCAGAAGGGATGTACACACCATCAGTACGGATTTCGTGGAATTTCTTATACTTCTTGTTTTTCTTTTTATCAGCTTTATACAATTTTGTGTAAGTATCGATATGTTTGGTCAAATGCTTAAGAATCATATCTTCAAATGCATCACGGGTACCAGAAGATGCTGGTGGGCCATAAACACGAATTGCACGGTGTGGCAATTTAGGGTTGATTTCATTCCAGAAGTGATATGGGTTAGCAACCAAGTGAGAGCCATCTTTGCTTGGTACTTCAGCAGCAACAGCCAACATCATGTCATGTTTAGAAAGGTCGAATGCAGCAGTTTTCTTTGATTGTGCAATTGCGATGCCATCATAACCAACAACCATTTCAGTGATTTCTTTCACGCCATTCTTCTGGCATTTAGTGAATTCTTTAGCTTTCATGCGACGTGATGCGTTGGTGAAATCAGGTGTATCCATGCCTGCGCCAGCACAAAACAATTTCATACCGCCACCAGAACCAGTTGATTCTACAACAGGTGCTTTGAAGTGAGTGGTATTGCCCAAAGCTTCTGCGGTGTAGCTAGAAAATGGGTAAACAGTCGATGAACCGACGATTTGAATTTGGTCGCGAGCTTCTGCTGCGCCAATATTGATACAAGTGGCTGCGATTGCAGCAAGCATGATCATATTCTTTTTCATGTGTTGAACTCCTTTGCTCAAGATTGTTGAGTAGCATAAATGCCCTATGTGACATGAGGATGACATGGCGTGATAAGTTGGCTGATATAACTTTGAGCGAAGTTAAATTTTTGTACTGAAAAACAAAAAAAGCCCGCGACAGGCGCGAGCTTTTTTGTTTCAACGAGGAGTTACACACTTTTCAACAATGATAGGGGGATGGTAACAGATGTTTATGACAACCCTATGACATCTCTATGGCATCATGGCAGTACATTATAGGGCACCTCGAAAAACCTCGAACGAGTCAAACGACGCTGATTTTCACTCATAGCAAGGCGCAATAAAATGAGTAATAGCATCGCTATTGCCCATTTTATTCAACGAAGCTAGGGGTGAAAAGCACAAGTTTGGCGAAGTTTCGAGGTTTTTCGAGGTGCCCTATATTATTAAATAATGCGTTTACTTGGGTGAGGGATAGGCAAAAAAATAGCCCGCACAAAGGCGGGCTATCTTGGCAATCAACAAGGTTGATTTGTTTTAGAACTTAACCTGTGAGTAAAGACCAACCTGAGTTTTTTGCTCTGTTGCTCCTAACACGTTGCCGTTGTTAGTGAAGTCTGTTTTATCATAAACCAAAGAGAAGGTTACGTGTTTGCGAGGTGAATACTCTGCACCCAATACATAACGTACTTCTTTTTGAGGGTTAGCGGCGTTGATATTTAGTTTGTCTTTGGTTGATTCATAACGACCGAATGCGCCTAAACCATTTCCAAATTTACCCCAGCCCCAAAGTGCCACAGCATCTTCTTTTGCTTTGTTAGAAGCACTGCCGTCAACTTTATCTACATTGTTGATGAAGTTAGCACCAAAGCGGTAGTCATGTGTGCCATAAGATGCCATTACTTGATACATAGTAGATTTTACATTGGTACCAGCTACGCCTGCGATCAAAGATTTTGTGCCTTTGTAACCAGTGCGATAACCGAAATCCAATGTTAAACCTTTAACAGGGTAAAAGCTTACGCGAGAATCAAAATCAATAGAAGAGCCTGCTGTCTTTTTAGTCGTTGGGTGGCTATAGCCAGCGCCGTTGGTAGCAGTTACAAAATAACCAACCAAGCCATCAGCAACCTTACCTTTCAAACCAATACCCAAATCAGAAGATGCATCATAACCTTGTGTATCAACTAATACTTTAGAAACATAACGATGTTTCCATAGACCTTGCTCATAATCAATCCAAGGTGTATGTGACTGACCCAAACGCAATACAACCGCGTCGCCCATTAATTTGCCTTCAACATAAGCATATTTCAAAAAGATATTGCTATTTTTTGATTTCAAATTTGGATCAACAACCATATCTGTTGTGATACGCATCATCCAATCTTTGTCGAAGTAATACTTCGCAGTAAAATAAGCACGATCAACTGCAACACCACGAGTCTTCGTGTCAGTTACGCCGTTCTTGGTTACTTTATAGTCAGTAGCATTCAAGAAGAATTTACCACCGATTTTTAATTTGCTTGCACCGTCTTCAGCAACAGTTACGCCACCAGCAAACGCAGGTGTTGCAACAGCAGCTGTGGCGAGCAATGCAGCAGTACGAATTAATGTTTTCATTTTCATTATTATGTTTCCTCCTAGGAAGTTGAGAGGCACGGTATATCTCGAATGTGACAACAATGTGACAGCAGTATGTGGGCAAGTGGTTTGTCATGTTCTTGTCATAGTTGTCTTATAATTTCTACATATACCGAAAGAGATGGAGAATAGAAATGATAATGGAAAGAGCAGAAAACTCTGTAGAGAAGGCTGTATTGTTGGAAGCATTGATGTCATCCATGACATCGAATGTTTATTTTGAAGCGTTTAAGAATATACCTTTGATTAAAGAAATGTCTGAAGAGCATGCCATGCTTTTGTTTGCCTGCATGAAAGAAAAACGTTTTGAGGCTGGGGAAGTTGTGTATCAGGCAGGCACAGCTGCTGAAGGTGAAATGTATCTTATATTAGATGGAAAAGTGGGCGTGGAAGATGAAAGTGGCTACCGTTATGATAACTTACGGGTGGGTGGTGTATTTGGCTTGTTTTCATTTTTAGATGATAAACGTAACCATTCCGCGACGATTAAAGCCGAAAAAGATACAGTTGTATTAAGCTTGGAGCGTAGTTACTTTGATTTAATTGCTTTGGAAGAGCCAAAATTGGGTCAACAACTGATGTACTTCATGTTTCGCTTGTTGAGCGAGAAAGCATTAAAAGTAGAAGTGGAATATGCCCATATGCATCAGTTTGCATTGGGTAGGAAGGTGTAAATGACAGATGAAATAAAAAATGCAGATATTCTGATTGTTGAGGATGAAACTGCCATTGCGCGTTTGATGGAAATCCATTTGCAACGTGCAGGATATAGCGTGACATGCTGTGGCAATGGGCATGATGCAATTGCACTGCTTGAATCAAACACTTATAAACTGATGCTTTTGGATCGCATGATTCCTGGTGTGCGTGGTTTGGATTTATTGCGCTGGTTGCGCAAGCAAGAGGCTTTGCGCACCCTGCCTGTGGTCATGGTAACCGCATTGGCGCAAACAGAGGAACGTATTCGTGGTTTGAATGAGGGTGCGGATGATTATTTGCCCAAACCTTTTGAGCCTGATGAATTGGTGGCGCGCGTTCAAGCCTTGTTGCGACGCTCGGTGCATGGGCGCTCTATGGGCGAGTCAGATTCAGAGATCATCTTGGATCATGATGCTATGGAAGCGTTTGTTTTGGGGAAGCGGGTTGATTTGCGCCCTTTGGAGTTCCGTCTATTGCAACGTTTGATGAAAAAGCCTGGTAAGGTGCGTAGCCGAGAGTATTTGTTGGATAAGGTATGGGGAATTAACAACTTTGTTGAAGAGCGAACGGTGGATGTTACGGTCAAACGTTTGCGCAAAGCTTTGATGGAGTATGGTTTGGGTGAATCCATTGTCACAGTGAGGGGCTCAGGCTATCGCTTTGTAAAGACTGATTCGTGATGAATGGTAGCCTTGGATTTATTGTACCATTCATTATGGTGTTGCTGTGGTGGTGGCATGTTCGATTGTTAAAACGTGTGCTGGCAAGCCATGAGCGAAGGTTATCCACAACACAGCTTAGCCAAAGTGATTTAGAGAAACAACTTGAGCAACGCAGCCACCGTTTGGATGAATTATTATCGGCAATCCATGTGCCAGTATTACGGGTGGATCGAGCTGGGCGGGTGATTTCTGCCAATGGTGAGGGCATACGTTTATTTGCTATTCGCGATGTGAGTTTATTGCCAGAGCCGATGGTGGTGTTTTATCGTAATCCCGATTGGCTAAAGGCTTTTTCTCATGCAACGCAAGTCTTGCCAGAAGTTGTGGAGCTTCCTGAGATTTTTATTGGTGAGAAAGTTTTTTTACCACGTTTGGCAGGCTTGGGTGAAGAGCAAGGGCTGTTATTATGTTTGGATGTGACGGCTCAATACCGTTTGCAAGAGCAGCGTAAAACATTTGTGGCTGATTTGATGCATGATTTAAAAACACCGTTAACTTCCTTGTTGGGTTATGCTCGTAGTATTGAAGCATTTGCTGATGATGCGGGATTGCGTCAAGAGGCTGTATCGGTGATTGCTCAAGAGGCACTGCATGTGAATAGCTTGTTGGACGCATTATTATCGGTTGAACAGATTGAATATGCAGTCACTGAACAAGGAAGTTGTGATGTTGTTCCGGTGTGTAAGCAAGTTTGGCAGGCACTACAACCTGAAATGGCAAAAAAAGACTTGTCGCTATCGTTGCAGCTTCCCGAATCTTTTGAAATTGCCATGCATGAGTCTGACTGTTTTCGTGTATTGATGAATGTGGCATCGAATGCGGTGCGTTATACGATTGAAGATACAGAGTTAGATTGTAGACTGGAAAAAGGTGTTTTATCTATTTTAGATGCGGGTGATGGTATTCCTGAAAAAGATTTGCCACATGTGACCGAGCGGTTTTACCGTGTGGATGCTGTGCGTACGCGTGGCGGACATGGTTTAGGTCTGGCAATTGTTAAAGAAACACTGGATCGTGATGGTGGTAGCTTACGATTAGAGAATCGTGAACCGAATGGTTTGTGTGTCATGATTACGCTACCGCCCAAAAGATAAAAAAGCCGCCTTCTCAAGCTAGAGAAGGCGGCTTTGATATAGCGAATCAGAGATTAATCAATTTTAGATAAAAGCTCTGGATTTTTCACAAGATTGCGAACGCCATGTCCATGATCTTCTTTAAAATCATTGCCTTCACACCATTTGCCAACCGTTGCGATATTTACTTTGGCAACGTGTGGGCGAACACTCCAAGAAACTTGATATGGAGAGCCTTTTTCATTGTAACCAGGGCCTGTTGTAGAGCCCTCATATTGAACAGGGATACCAGTATTGCTTGGGATGCCTGTTGCTTGATATAAACCGTCAACTTTTTTGTACTTTGTTAAATCTTTGAAGTTTAGGGCATGTTTATCATTGACCAATACATAGACCTGTGTCTCTACGCGTAGTTGTGGGTTTTGTTTTGGAATATCACTATTAAAGCAAGATCCCAAGCCTTTACCAGGTTTGATTTGAGCTGTTGAATATACATAATGCACTTCAATGGTATCACCTGGTCTTAGTGTGCTGTGTGTACTGTCGCAGATTTTACCGTGTGTTGGTTTAAGTTCAGCTTTGCTTAAGCTAGATGCATCAAATTTATAACCACTTTGATACCCCTCGCCATTGCCATTGCCTGCATAGATTGAGAAATCATGCGCTTTATGCTCAGCATTTTTATGAAAATGAATGTTGCAAAGGTTCATGCTGGTTGATGCTGGAGCTTCGCTGAAAATACGCTTGTTGTTACCTGCAATAGCATCAATATCTCTTGGTGATTGTGGGCCGAAGCCTTTACCTTTGGTGTTTTTTGCAAGTGCTTTACGTTGTTCTACAATCACTTTATCAGCAACAGCCGCATGATGAGCTGTGTGTGCGCCATGCGCACATGGATTGTGTGATTCATGAGCATTGGCAAAAGCAGGAGCTGTTAATAAAGCTGTAGCCGCCAATGTAATAAAAATCTTTTTCATAAGTTAATATATCCTCCCGAAATGTATACACATCCCTTAATATGTAGGCGTAGGTTGGTTAGAGTATATGTCTTGTCAAGGGTAGACATGGAGTGGAATAATTGAAGAGTTAGGTTTATAGTGTGTTTAAATTTAGCGTTGGAGGGTGCTTTTATGGATGTCTTGATTATTGTACTTGCCGTTGTTTTGGGTTCAATTATTTGGGTGGTGATGATTTATAACCGCCTAGTGAAATTAAAAAATAGATTTCAAAATGCTTTTTCACAAATTGATGTGCAATTGCGTCGCCGTTACGATTTAATCCCTAATTTAGTGGAAACAGCCAAGGGTTACCTCAAACATGAGCAGGATACTTTGCAAAAAGTCATTGAAGCACGGAACCATGCTTTAAGTGCCATGAAAAAAGCTAGTCAAAACCCTGGCGATGGAAAACTTATGCAAGCTCTAGCAGGTGCTGAAGGGGCATTGGGTGGAGCGATGATCAATCTAAACGCTTTAAGCGAAGCTTACCCTGATTTAAAGGCTGATAAGACCATGCAGCAATTGACCGAAGAGCTGGTCTCTACAGAGAATCGTGTGTCATTTGCACGCCAAGCTTATAATGATGAAGTGATGCTTTATAACACCCAACGAGAAACATTTCCTGATGTGTTATTTTCTGCCATGTTTGGTTTTCATTTGGCTGAGTTATTTGAAGTTGTGAATGATGAAGTGAAAGAGGCGGTACGCGTTAATTTTTAAACAAGGGGTGTTTAAAGGAAATGTTGAATAAATGATGAATATTTCCAACACAACGAAGCCTTACTCTGCGTGCTTATTCTTTCTTGCTTTCCCAAGAAAGAATCAAAGAAGGGAACCCTGGCAATCTGCTTGCTTCCTTCACTTACAGCCATCAAAAGGGCGCGTGTTACTGCGCTTTTTCCTTTTGATATCTGACGTTACGGCGCAGCTAGAGCAGGGAGTAAGAAAGGTTTCCCTGATAGGTTGGGGTTTAGAAAATAAAAATAATTTTCTGTGTAAACTTTAATTAAGCGATGGATTTCTTTGGTCACCAAGAACAAGCGCAACGGCGAACATATACATTGTTTGTGTGGTTTGCTTGTGCTGTTGTTGCCGTAGTTTTTGCGGTGTATGCGGCAGTCACTGCGGGTCTGTTTGCAGGGCAATTTTTTCAAGGACATTCCTTTCAATCTCAAGGGGAATGGTTTCAGGTGCATGCATTTTGGAATGCATCGCGTTTTTTATGGGTAAGTACGATTGCAGTCGCTTTAATTGCTGCGGGTAGTGCTTACAAAATACATCAGTTGCGACAAGGTGGCGGTGCTGCTGTTGCCGAAATGCTTGGCGGCAAACGTTTGCCAAGCAATGTCGGTGATGTGCTGGCAAGGCGGCTTTTGAATGTGGTTGAAGAGATGGCAATTGCTTCAGGCTTGCCTGTACCGCCAGTATATATATTGGATCAATCAGGTATTAATGCTTTTGCAGCTGGTTTTTCTCCATCGGATACCGTTATGGGTGTGACGCGTGGTGCCATTGAGATGCTGAATCGTGATGAATTGCAGGGTGTAATTGCCCATGAATTTAGTCATATATTACACGGTGACACACGTATTAATATGCGCATGATGGGTTTATTGCACGGTATGACATTGATTTCGGATACAGGTATGTTGCTGCTAACAGCCCGCAGTTCCACACGCTATTCGCGGCACCAACGTGGCACACACCCTGCCTTATTTATTTTAGGTTTTTTACTGTTTTTAGTTGGGCTTGTTGGCATGGTATTGGCAGATTTGATAAAACGTGCAATTTCACGGCAGCGTGAGTTTTTGGCAGATGCTTCAGCAGTACAATTTACACGTAATCCAGAGGGCATTGCCAATGCCTTGAAAGTAATTGGTGGTTATAAGGCGGGTTCGCAGGTGCGTCATCATGATGCTTCACCAGTAGGGCATTTCTTTTTTGGTAATGCGTTAAAGCGCGCAGCTGTAGGCGTGGGGGCAACACGTTGGTGGGCAAGTCATCCACCACTATTGGAGCGTATTAAGCGAATTGAACCGCGTTTCCGAGGTGTGCCGAGAACTGTGCAAGAAACAGATAAGCAGCAACGGGTTTTAGCAGAAGCAATGATGGGATTTGCTCAGACAATGCCTGCCGATGCTCGCCCTATTGAAACGACAATCAATGACTATCACCAGTGGTTAGACGCTATTGGGGAACCAGACAAAGCCACACTTGCACGTACGTCTGAAAAATTACAACGTATTCCAACGCGTTTACGTGATTTTACACATGATTCTTATACTGCGCGTGCTGTGTGCTATGCTTTATTGCTGGATGTAGATGATGCGCAACGGCATATTCAGATGTCTTTATTAGAGAAGTCGGCTGATAAGAATGTATTTCGTGAAATGCTTGATATACAACGTGAAGTGATGGCTTTGCCAACTGAATTGCGCTTACCATTCATTGATATGATGTTGCCTGCATTGAAATCTATGTCAGGCAAGCAGTATCAGGCATTTGTGAAAAATATACGTCTATTAATACACGCGAATCACCGTATTAGCTTGTTTGAATATATGTTGCAAAGGTTGCTGTTGCGCCACTTGAAGCCAAGCTTTGCTAGCATACAACTTCGCCAAGTGAAGTATCATAATATTCAGAGTTTGAGTGCGGAATGTGGTTGTGTATTGGGTATATTGATTGGTTGTGGTGCACATGCTAAACCTGAAACTTTATTTGAGCTTACCACTACTGAGCTGTTGGGGGTTCCAATGCCTTGGCCACCAGCGCGAGTGCTGCAGTTAACACGTTTGGACGAGTCGCTTACCAAGCTTGAATGTGCTTCGCCAAGCGTGAAAAAAGCATTGCTTGCAGCTTGTGTGCAAGTGATTTTGGCGGATGGCTTATTGCACACAAAAGAATCAGAGGCGTTGCGTGCCATTGCTGATGGTATGGATTGCCCTATTCCTATTATGTAGAGTCTACTCATAAACTAAAGGGCACCTCAAAAAACCTCGAAACTTCGCCAAACTTGTGCTTTTCACCCCTAGGGAGGCGCTGATTAACTCAATAAATGATGCCTATACGCCCAAAATCGCCAGCACCTCCCTAGCTTCGTTAAATAAAATGGGCAATAGCGATGCTATGACTCATTTTATTGCGCCTTGCTATGAGCGAAAATCAACGTCGTTTAACTCGTACGAGGTTTTTCGAGGTGCCCTAAAAATCTCATATATTCCAACAAAAATAATCATTATGCTTCTATTAAGAGTAAGCTCTACTTAGCAATGTTTCTCGCCCGCTTGGCTCGATGGTCTTATAGATTAAGTGGTACGGAATTTGCTTATTCCCTCCTTGTGAATGATTTTACTTTGGGGAATAAGCCATGAAATTACTGAATTTAAAACAATATTCTATTATGAAACGACTATCATTGATTGGTGCCGTGGCATTGTTGGGCTTGCTGGCATCGGGTGTCGCTCACCAATATATGGTGAATAGCTTGGAAACTATTACAGGTACAGAAATGCATGCGGGAAATTTAAAAGAAGTCAGTGATGGCCTTTCTGCAACAATGAGAGATGAGGAGAGTGGCTTACAAGGATATATTCTATTTCAAGATGTAAATAAGCTCGCTGAATATGAGCGATTAACAACTGAAAATGATGAAATTATAACTAACTTCCTTAAAGAAGTGGAAGGCTCAGATGCGTATGGTGCGATGAAGAAATTACAAAAGGCAATGGCTAAGTATGATCGCCAAGCCCTTGTTTTAATTAGTATACGCAAGGAATTGGGTGTTAATAAAGATGATGGTTTAACAGGGCATTTGCGTAATGCAGTACATGCAGTGGAAAAGAAGTTAAAGGCATTGCATCAAGATAAGCTCATGGTGTCGATGTTGATGCTTCGTCGTTACGAAAAAGATTTTATGTTGCGCGGATTAGATAAGCATATTACTAAATATAATGAAGAAGTAAGTAGGTTTGAAGGTTTATTATTAGCAGCCAATATCAATAGTTCAACAAAACGAGAAATTTTGGAGTTAATGAACGATTATCATAAGAGTTTTGAAAAGTATGCTGCATTACATGTTAAATTGATGGCGGGTGTTCAGCAGGCGGAAGATTTTTATGACAGTGATGTGGTAGATGCTTATAAAAATGTAGATAAAGTGCTTAATGCATATACCAATGGTCTTGATGAAGAATATGACTACGTGATGAATGTGATACCGTATTACTATATGGGAATTATGCTGTTGGTATTCCTTTTGGTCGGTTTAGCCGTTTGGTGGATTGCCCGCTCGGTTAGTCACCCTATTGCACTTGTGGCGACTTCTATGGATGC
Source organism: Mariprofundaceae bacterium (assembly GCA_027018935.1). Lineage (GTDB taxonomy): Bacteria > Pseudomonadota > Zetaproteobacteria > Mariprofundales > Mariprofundaceae. The sequence continues at coordinate 8,707 of JALUXZ010000271.1, read as the reverse complement.
CTTGGAAGAAGGCGATGTTATTCCGGTGGTTGCCGATGAAGGTGGCGAAATTGGTGAGATGTTGGAATCATTGGCTATTTTTCAAGAACAATCGACCGAAGCGACACTATTACGACGGGTAGTAGAAGCATCACCACAGGCAACCATGATTGCGGATGCCAAGAATTTGACGGTTAGTTATATGAATCCAGCTGCGGCACAACTATTCCATAATATACAGGATTTTTTACCTTGTTCTGTGGATGATATAGTTGGACAGTGTATTGATGTTTTTCATAAAGACCCTGCGCATCAGCGTAAAGTTCTTAGCAATAGAGATGCTTTTCCAATGTCAGCAAGTTTTGAGGCATCGGGTCACCAGATTGAATTTTCTGCACATGCCATTGATAACCATGAAGGAGATTGGGATTCTATTATGGTGTCGTGGAATGATGTGTCTGAGCAGTATCAATTGGCGGAAGACTTTGAAGGCAATGTTGCCACAATGGTTCATGATTTAATTGAGGCATCAGTGGCTATGCAGGCATCCAGTGAAACGCTTTCTACCTCTGCAGAACAATCTACAACACAAGCGGAGAATGTTGCCAGCAGTTCGACGGAGGCAAATGATAATGTCATGACTGTGGCATCGGCAGCAGAAGAGTTGAGTGCTTCGATTGCTGAAATTACAAGACAAGTTCGCAATGCGGTGGAAATGTCAGGTCAGGCAGTGAAAGAAGCTGAAACTACCAACCATAATGTGAGTAAATTAGCGAAGGTGTCTGAAGAAATTGGTCAGGTGATTCAGGTGATTACCGATATTGCTGAACAGACCAATCTATTGGCACTCAATGCCAGCATTGAGGCGGCACGAGCAGGTGATGCGGGGCGCGGGTTTGCGGTTGTGGCGGGTGAAGTGAAGGAGCTTGCCAATCAAACGGCTAAAGCGACCGAAACGATTGCTGGTCAAATATCATCGATTCAAAAAGAAAGTGATGGAGCAGCCAAGGCGATTGGGCATATCGGTGAAACCATCCAGAAAATGAATGATATTAATCAAGCAATTTCGGCAGCAACAGAAGAGCAAAATGAAGCAACCCGTGAAATTTCTCAAAGTGTGCACTATGCATCGAGTGCGACACAGCGTGTGACAGAGGCGATAGCATCGGTGACAGAAGCATCAAATGAGACAGGCAAAGCTGCGGGTGATGTATTGCTCTCATCTACGGATATTCGTCAGAAGGGTGAAGGTTTATCAGAGCGGGTCGGTGATTTTTTAGCCGAATTGCGTCGCCGATAGTTAGCGGCGCAAATGAAGGTCAGCAAGCTTCCTGTAAAGAGTTCGGTGATGAGTCTGACATAACGGAAAAAACACAGCCAGTAGCATGTGCTGTGGCGGAAGTAAGTAAGGTGGTGAAAGTGACACAAAAGGTTGAAAATAATGTGTTGAATGTGTCAGGTAAGACCTCTGATGAGGTTTTAGATGATACGGTGTCTAATCACGTGACAGAAACATTGTATTCACAACCAGCATGGGTCAAACGTTGGGTTTCTGGCGAGCACTCACGTCGTGAATGGTTGCTCTTGGGTGAGCGTGTATTCTCACATCCTCGTTATGCTATTTTAATTATTGTGGCACTCGCCTTGTGCATGTTTGAACGTTATAGCTTTGTATTGGCGACGTTGGGCGTGTTTTTTGTGGTTGAATGGTGTTTGCGTTTTTGGCTGCAAAAAGAAAATAATTTTCGTAATCGTTCCGAATTGGTGTTTTTGGTGTTGGATGGTGTGGCAACGATGAGCCTTATTTCAGTGTTGTTTATACCTGCTAACCCGATGCAGCAGGCAGTTTATTTGCGTATTGCTCGACTTTTCCGTGGTATGTATATGTTACGCATGTTGCGTATTTTTCGTTTTCTTACCCATGATACGTTTGTTTATTCACTACCATTTGCTTTGGTCGTAGTTGCTTTGGCATGTGTTGCCATAGCGGTGCCATCGGTGGCGATGTATATAGGCATATTTTTATTAATCGAAGGTGTATGTCGTACGGTATCGATTCTTAAAGTTTTACCTAATGGCGGACGTAAAAAAGCTGAACTAGCTTTTGTGTCGTTGGATATGCTTGCCAGTATTGCTGTGTTGGGTCTGATTCCAGGTGTGGCGGCGGCTTGGGTTGGACTGCGTGCGATTCGTTTTTTGGTGATGCTGAACCCTGTTGGAAATATTGCTAAGGCAGCCAAACGCGTGCTTGCTATACAAGAAGTTCGCAATGAAAGCAGTATGTTGGCAGGTATGCTGGTGGCGATGATGATTATGGGTTCATTGGCTGTGCTTTATCTTTACCCTGAAATGGACATCAATGATGATGGTAATATTACCTCGGCAGATTATTTACCATTTCAGGTGATATTATACGTTTTTCGAGTACTGACTGATCCTGGTAATGCTACGGCCGAAGCTTTTTCGCCATGGCTGGTGGGATTAACATCAGTATTGGTGCTTTGCGGTCTATTTCTTTTTGCTTTGATGGTAAGTCTTGGTTCAAACGTGATGCAATATATGTTGCGTGAATTGAGCAATAGCCCTTTGTCAGCGCGTGAGCAGGTGGTTTTGGCAGGCTGGAACGATCAATCTTTGGCAATTTTAAAAAGGTTGGATAAGTTGTTTGCACGTATGCGGCAAAGTATGTCTTCGGTGTGGATTTTTCATGGGCAAGCATTAGATGGGGCAATGAGTGTTGGCAGTTGGCTTTCGATACGTGAAGTGGCATCAGGTAGCCGTGATTTGATGGAACGCTTTCATCTGACGGGTATTCGCCAATTGGTGTTGTTCCGCAAAGATAGTGAAGCTTTGGGTACAGAAAGTTTGGTGGATACGCATCATTTGGTACGTGATTTAAAAGTCGATGGCATGATGCTTTCAGAAGCGGCATTACCAACACGTTTGCAATCGCTATACAACGATTCAATGTCCATGTCGGTATTAAACTCAGCATCGGTAACAGCAAGAATGCTTTATCAAATGCATCATTGTGCATGGATGCCAGAGTTGGGCATTCGTATGCTCGATGCTGTAGCGGGTGAGATAGGCTTAAAGACCGTGACTTGGACATTTGAAGTGCAAGCTGGCAGTGGCATGGTCATGGTGTCTGTGGGTAAAGAGCAGCAAGCCTTGGACGCTTGGTTAACGGATTGTTTTGCATCGGGCGTAAACCTTTTAGCGGCACGGCGTGAGGATGGCTCGTTTATTTTATTTAGCGACTTGATGCATGCTGAAAAGAGCGAGGTGTTCAGTGATGTTGTGGGACTGGGTGGCTCGACATTACTTTGGTCAGGCATCATGGAAAGCTCTTTATCCATGGATGCTAATCAGCCACATGAAAACTTATTAAAACAATTTACGTGGCCTGAGACATGGGATTTATCCATGATTTTCTTGGGTTGGCATGCAGGTCTTCCTGCCATGATTGAAGAAATGGCACTCAAACACCATAAATTGACTGTGCATGTGTTGAGCACGGTGCATGAGGATAAATTGACGCTGTATCATCGCAGTATGAAAGATGCTTGTGAACGTGCAGCAGCACATTGCAAATGCGAGCTGAAAGTGTCAGTGCATGCGTGGGATGGGTTAGACACAGAAAAGTGGGAATCGTTATTGCGTGGTTGCAAGGTGATAATGTTTTATCCTGAAGAACAAACCAACGGCAGTGAAGATTCGTTGTTGGAATTGTGGTTCCATGAAGTAGCACGGGTACTTTCAGAGCGTAAAGCCAAGGTGAAGTGGTGGACACCACCCAAACTGATGGTGTTGCCACGTAGTGGTGAGCATGTTTCATCTTTTGAAATGGCAGGTCTGGATTACCCAGATTTGGCAGTGGATGTTGGTTCTCCTGATGCTTTTCATGATGTATTTATGGCAAGGCAGTTGCTTACACATGCTAGGAAGCATTTGAATCAGGAGGAAAGTCTGCAAGATGAAAAAAGCTATGCTTTTATGGATGCCATGTTGGGAGATGCTGTTCTCGTTGAGGATGTGGCAACCACGCGCTTGGTGGAAATTGAAGCGGGTATGGATTGGGTGCCTGTATATCGAGAATCCTTACGGCGTGGGTGGATGCTTATGGCGTATGTGATGCCAGAAATTGAGCATGACGGACAAACAGCCTTTACTGTCTTGAATAAAATATTTCCGCAACCACAAGATGATACGGGTAGTCGTATGCATTTATTGGCTGGCTCACCGGTGATGGAAATGGATGTGCCTGCACAAACGGTGACTTTATTGTTTTGCCGACGTGGTGTGTTGAATGTGAATGATGCAACAGAAGATGTGGTAGAGGCGGTTGTTGAAAAAGAAGAGGAAGTAGTGCCGACTGAAGAAGTTGTGGAAGAAAAGCCTCAAAAGGTATCTGAAGCAGTTGAAAGTATACAAGAAACTGAACAAGAAGAAGTGATAGAAGAGCTTGCAGAAGAAATTATTGAGAAAGAAGCTGAAGTGATTGTCGAGAAAGAAATACAAGATAAAGCTTCAAATGAAACAGAAGAAACTATTAAAAATGAAAGTTTAGAGACGATAAAACAAGCCGAAACAGGGTTGGAAAAGGCTGTATTGGAAGGTGAAGTGATGAATGATTCTGTGTGGCCGCAGCAGGCGGATAAACGATTGTTGAGAGTGCTCAAGAAGCAAGTGGGTGGTTCGTTAGAATTATTGAATGAAAGCTGTGAAGAAGGCTTGGTGAAATTAACCGAAGTTCTTGATATGGGTGTGTCGGAAGAAGTTGAAGATTTGATTATGGCAGCTCTTACTGATTTACAGAATATTGATCGTGTATCGCAACGTTTGAATAATGTGAAAAGTTGCTTGAAGGACTGGTCAGATCATGCGCCTGAAACTGCTCAGGCTGTTTTATGGGAAGCAGAAGTGAGTCAGCGTTATGTGATGGAAGAAGAACGTATGGTATTGAAGGAGGAGCTATGAGTGGGCCAAGAATATTAATTGTTGAAGATTCAACCATGGTACGGATTACCGTGAAACGTACATTGGCAAAAGTTGACTTCCAAGTGGATGAAGCCAAAGACGGGCAGATAGGTTTGGATATGGCAACAGCATCAGCTGATAATCCCTATGACTTGATTTTAACTGATTTGAATATGCCGAATATGGATGGTTTGACCATGATTCAAAATATTCGCGCTATTCCAGCCTATGTTGAAACACCGATTGTGATGCTCACGACAGAGTCGGGTGAAGATAAAAAGTCGGTTGGTCATGAATCGGGTGTTTCAGCCTGGTTGGTCAAACCCTTTGAACCGGATGCATTGATTGAAGTGGTGGGCGGTATGCTGTTTTAGCTATTTTAATTGAATAGGCACTTTTTACTGAATTGATTGGGGTTCGGAGTAAGGTATGGATGAAGAACTATTAGCGGAATTTTTAACGGAAAGTAACGAGAATCTATCTGCCATCGAGCAACAATTGATGGATTTAGAATCAAACCCTCAAGATGAAGAGATTCTGGGGGCAATTTTTCGCGCCATTCATACGGTGAAGGGCAGTTGTGGTTTTCTCGGTTTGGTTGGGCTAGAAAAAGTAGCGCATGCGGGTGAGAATCTTTTAAGCAAAATACGCTCTCTAAAATTTGAGATGAATGCTGATCTTGTATCCTTATTATTGGAATGTGCAGATGCTATTACAGGTTTGTTGGATGGTCTCGAATCAGAAGGTGTAGAGCCAGATATAGATCACAGTGGGTTAATTAACCGTTTGCATGCTGCTGAACGTTTGGTGGCGACGATGGCTGATACTGAAGGGTCTGAGGTTGAAAAGGAAGAAGGTGGTGATAATACCTCGGATGATGATTTAGCAAATCTTAAAGCATGGGCAGTAGATGTATCTGATGAGGGTGCTGCAGCACTGTTAGAGAACGGTCTAATTTCTGCCCAAGCAGTGATGGATATAGGTTTTGCAAAGTTGAAAGAATTAGAGGGCTTTAATGCTGGTTCTGCCTTGAAGTTATTGGGTGTTGCCAAAGTAGCAGTGAAGCATGTTCATAAAGAAGAGAAGCCATCGGTGAGTGCAAAGGTGGAGGTTGAATCTAGCCCTGAAGCTAATTTAGAAAGCAATGTTGAAGTTGTAAAAGAGGCTGAAAGTGATAAGCCAGCTGCTGTAGAAACTCAAATAACCAGTCCTGTACCTGTGAAAAAAACAGCTCTCAAATCTAGTGCTGCGAAGCCTAAAACAGGTGGAAGTATTCGTGTAGATGTGGATTTATTGGATTCTTTGATGAATCAGGTGGGTGAGTTGGTGTTGACTCGTAATCGTTTGGTTCAAATGGTACAGGCTTCGGGGAATATGGAATTTGTGCGTGTGAGCCGCGATGTAGACCATATTACCGAGCAGTTACAATCGCAGTTATTGCGTACACGTATGCAACCGATTCAAAGTGTGTGGAATAGCGTGCCGCGCATTGTGCGGGATATGGGTAAACAATTGGAAAAGAAAATTTCTGTTGTGATGCATGGTGAAGAAACTGAATTAGATAGAACTATTTTAAATGCTTTGAAAGATCCGCTTACGCACATTATTCGTAATAGTTGTGACCATGGTATTGAGATGCCTAACGAGCGTCGGGCAGCAGGTAAACCTGCCGAAGGAACTTTACGTTTATCAGCCTCGCAAGAATCAGGGTTTATTGTTATTTTGATTGAGGATGATGGTGCAGGCATTGATGCTGAACGGGTGAAAAATAAAGCTGTAACTATGGGAGTCTTAACCCCAGAGCAGGGTGATAAAATTGGTGATAAAGCAGCGCTTCAACTTATCTTTCATGCTGGTTTATCAACTGCTGAAAAGGTGAGCAATTTATCAGGTCGTGGTGTCGGTATGGATGTGGTGCGTACCGAAATTGAAAGAGTTGGTGGCAATGTTGATATTAGTAGTGAACCAGGCAAAGGCACGACGTTGCGTATTCGTATTCCACTTACCTTGGCGATTATTTCGGCGATGATTGTGAGTTGTGAAGGGCAACGTTTTGCGATTCCTCAAATGAGTATTCAAGAGCTATTGAGTGCGCCCAAAGATTCAGATGATTGGCGGGTGATTGGCGGGCAACCCTTTTTCCGATTGCGTGGAAAATTATTGCCTGTTATGCGCTTGAAAGAAACCTTAAAACTGACTGATGCAGCTGAAGATGCAGGTTCGATTGTGGTGATTGATTTGGGAGATCGTAATTTTGGTGTGTTGGTCGATCAGATTCACGGTGCTGAGGAGATTGTTGTCAAACCACTCGGCGTGCACTTTCAGCACTTAGGCTTTTATGGTGGCTGTAGTATTTTGGGTGATGGTATTGTGATTCCAATTTTTGACTGTAATGAATTGGCAAATCTGATGCAATTATCACCAGAAGTGGAAGCCATGCGTCAAGCTGAAGAAGATGATGACAAGAGTGTTGGTCAAAATGAATTGCAACATACGTTGGTTTTTTCACAGGCTGCACAACGTTTTGCAATTCCAATGGTATTGATTGAACGTTTGGAGCTTTTTCCTGCGGAGCGTATTGAATATTCGGGTTCTTCAGAGGTGTTGCAATACCGTGGTGATGTGCTCGCGGTGATTCGTTGGGGTGATCTGATTGGCGCTGAAGCACCTGAACCAAGTGGTGATGTCTACGGTTTGATTTTATCAGATGGGCACAAACGCATGTGTTTGCAGGTTGAAAAAGTGGTGGATATTCTCGAAACACCACTCGAAATAAAAATGCGCTCTGACAACCCTTTGTTTTTAGGTACATCGGTGATTGAAGGCACAGCGACGGAAGTGATTGATGTTTTTGAAGTCGTAAAAAAAGTGGATGCGAATTGGTTTGCACGCACATCGCCGAGTTCATTGAATTCGGAGGATATAGGCTCGCGGCAAAAAATATTGTTTGTTGAAGATGCAGCATTTTTTAGGAATTTGGTGATGCCAATTTTTGATGTGTTGGGCTACGAAGCGTGGGTAGCAAGAGATGGGCTTGAAGCATGTAAAATTTTAGAAGAAAGAATTCCTGATTTGATTTTAACGGATTTGGAAATGCCCAATATGAATGGTTATGAGCTGACTGACTGGGTGAGAGGTCGCGAGGAACTTGATGATATTCCTATTGTTGCGCTAACAGCAACACCTGTGGATGAAATTGATGTTGTTCATCGAGATAAGTTTGTGGACGTGATGTTGAAGCTTGACCGCCAGAGTTTGACTGAAGGATTAAGTGAGGTAATGACAAACATAAAGAAAAAGAAACCTTTGCGTGTTGAAGCTTCCGTGATGGTAGATGCAGGTAATTGTATTTGATGTGCATATTTATTGAAAGGAGTCATATATGAATGCATTGGTAGCAGTGAAAGAGCATGCACAGACACAGACTGAATTATTAACCTGTCGTGTGGGTGATCAATGGATTGGTTTTCATGTTCAGCAAGTGCGTGAAGTCGTAACCAATCAAAAACGCACACGAATGCCTTTGAGTTCTAATGCTGTGTTAGGTCTGATTAATTTACGTGGGCGGGTAATGACTGAGTTGGATGTGCGTAAGGTGGTGGGGTTGCCCGAGAGAGCTGCGGGTAAATCTTGCCATGTTGCAATTATTGAAACCAGCTCAGGTGAAGATTTTGGTTTAACTGTGGATGATGTGGGTGAAGTAATGCTTTTAGACCCTGAGAGTTATGAACCAACACCGGGTTCACTG
>JALUXZ010000270.1 GCA_027018935.1 Mariprofundaceae bacterium | reverse complement strand
CGCTCAAGCGGCTCATGCGACGGCTCCTTGTGTGTCATCTTTAAAGCCCAATTTATCCATCACGGTATTCAAATCTTTATCACCGCGCCCAGAAAGATTAATCAATACGATTTGATCGGACTTCATATTTGCTGCGATACGCATGCCTGCTGCGAGTGCATGGCTGGATTCCAAGGCTGGAATAATACCTTCAGCTTTGGTTAAAATCTGAAAAGCTTCTAAGGCATCATCGTCGGTTGCACTATCAAGCTCCAAGCGTCCTGCTTCCATCATAGCCGCCAGTTCAGGGCCAACACCCGGGTAATCGAGACCTGCAGAAATACTGTGTGTGCCTTGCACTTGCCCTTCTTCATCTTCCAACAAATAACTCAAGCTACCATGAATAATACCAGGTTTTCCTTTTAGCAAAGCTGCGGCATGCTCACCTGATTCAAGTCCATGACCAGCAGCTTCCACAGCCACAAGGCGAATATCATCATCTTGCAAAGGGTGTAATAAGCCGATGGCATTGGAGCCGCCGCCGACACAAGCAACTGCAACATCGGGAAGCTTGCCTGCTTGCTCTAAGCATTGGGCGCGTGCTTCTTGACCAATCACAGTATGAAATTGACGTACCATCAATGGGAATGGGTGTGGTCCTGCGGCTGTGCCAAAGATGTAGTAAGTATCTTCACAATTGGCGACCCAAACACGCAAGGCTTCATTGACGGCATCTTTGAGTGTTGCTGTGCCAGAATCTACAGGTACGACGTTTGCACCCAACAACTTCATGCGGAAAACGTTCGGAGCCTGACGACGAATATCTTCACGACCCATATAAATATCGCATTGCATATTAAACATGGCTGCAACGGTAGCTGTTGCCACCCCATGTTGACCTGCACCTGTTTCAGCGATGACTTTCTTTTTGCCCATGCGCCTAGCCAAAAGAGCCTGGCCAATGGTGTTGTTGACTTTATGTGCGCCTGTATGATTTAAATCTTCACGTTTCAAATAAATTTGTGCACCGCCGACTTCAGCAGTGAGGTGTTTGGCATGATAAAGTGGGGTTGCGCGACCTACATAGTTTTTTAGTAAATCCAAGCGTTCAGCGTGAAACTCAGGATCTGCCCATGCTTCGGTAAATGCATGTTCAATCTCTTGTAAGGGCTGCATCAGTGTTTCTGCGGCAAAGCGACCTCCAAACAATGTTCCATTGGCTTCAAAGTGCCCACCAGCATCAGGTGCATGGGCAATATTTAAATCGTATGTAAAATCTGTTGTCATGCTTCCTCTATTCCCTTATCAACCGCCTGTACTGCTGTGGCAAAAGCGCGCATTTTGTCACAATCTTTAATGCCAGGCGCAGTTTCAACCCCAGAAGATACATCCAGTGCAAACCATTGGCGATGAGAAAGTGCATTTCTTACATTTGTAATATTTAACCCGCCAGCCAATATCAATGCTTGATTATGCGAAAACCCTTGCAGCAATGACCAGTCAAAGCTGTGACCTGTACCACCATAGACACCTTTTGGGGCCTTGGTATCCAATAAAATAGAGCATGAATATTGTTTGGCGCGATCAAGATCTTCTTTTGAGCTTACGGCAATGGCTTTGATGACACGCCTAGCCTGTGCCTGACAAAAATCAGGGCTTTCATCACCATGCAGTTGAATAACACCGAGTGGGCAGCAGGTTAATACTTCATCAATAAAAGCTTGTTCAGGATTTACAAAAAGCCCCACTGCAGACACAAAAGGTGGTAGCTCGCGAATGATGGCTGCAGCTTTCATAGGCTCAATATAACGAGGCGATTTTTTGTAAAAGACAAATCCTATTGCATCCACGCCCAAGGCTGATGCTGCAAGAGCATCTTCTAAGCGTGTAATGCCGCAAACTTTAATGCGTGTACGAATAGCCATCATATACGAATCCAATCATAAATGCTGATAGATAGCTACTTTTGCAATCAGCGACGTTGCCAAATTTCAAAGCGATAGTTGTAAGCGTTTTTTTCATCGGCTTGATGTGATTCATCTTGAATTAGCTGCCAAGGTGCTAAGTCGTATGCAGGAAACCAAGCATCCCCTTCAAAGCTTTCATCAATATGGGTAATGTATAGTTGATTAGCTTGCGGTAGGAGTAGCGCATAAATTTCAGCACCACCAATCACCATGATTTCATCGGCATCGGGCACGGCGGCTTTGGCTTCATCCAGCGATTGCACTACGATGCAGCCTTCAATGTTTAAGCCTTTTTGTCTGCTTAATACGATATTGATGCGTTTGGGTAGAGGCTTGCCAATGGATTCAAAGGTTTTCCGACCCATTAAGATGGGTTTGTTCATGGTGTTTTTGCGAAACCATTGCATATCAGCAGGTAGCTTCCACGGTAATGCGTCTTGATTACCAATGAGTCGATTTTGGTCCATTGCCCAGATGAGTGATAGTTTCATATTTACTCTTGTCCTTTTAAGCTATGAGTATATTCATTTCTTTTCTGCAAAAGAAACGAATCAAAGAAAGGCACCCTAGCTATCTGCTTTCTCCTGCACTTACAAATATCAAAAGGGCGCGTGTTACTGCGCTTGTCCTTTTGATGTTTGACGTTTCGGCGCAGCTAGAATAGGGGAAGGTTGCAATCTATATAATTACTTGATCTAAATTGCGATGGGGGCGCGGATGCCGGCATGGCATTCGTAACCTTCCAATGTGAAATCATCATAACTGAAATCAAAAATATTTTTAATGTCAGGATTCAGAGTCATGCTTGGAAGTGGATATGGTTCACGTGCTAGTTGGGTGTTCACCTGCTCCATATGATTGTTGTATAAATGAGCGTCACCCAAGGTGTGGATAAATTCACCAGGCTCTAAATCACAAACCTGTGCAATCATCATGGTAAGCAGCGCATAGGAAGCGATGTTAAAGGGTACACCCAAAAATATATCTGCCGAACGCTGATAGAGTTGGCAAGATAACTTGCCATCGGCAACATAAAATTGAAAAAATGCATGGCATGGCGGTAGTGCCATTTTATTATTTTTTACATTTTCTTGTGGCGCGATGGATTCATCGGGTAAATCAGCAACATTCCATGCTGAAACAATGAGTCTGCGGGAATTCGGCTTGGACTTTATTTGGGCAATAAGTTCAGCTATTTGATCGATTGTATCACCATTGGGTGTCGGCCAATTGCGCCACTGATGACCATAAACGGGGCCGAGATTACCATCTTTTGTTGCCCATTCATCCCAAATTTTCACGCCATTTTCACGCAAATAAGCCGTGTTTGTATCACCCTTTAAAAACCACAGTAGTTCGTGAATAATGGATTTAAGATGGGTCTTTTTGGTGGTTACAAGTGGAAAGCCTTGTTGTAAATCAAAGCGCATTTGATGGCCAAATACAGATGTGGTACCAGTGCCTGTGCGATCTCCTTTTTTTGTGCCGTGTTTGAGTACGTGCTGCATCAAATTAAGATATGTTTTCACCTTGCCCCTCGCCTGCATGTCCAAATTTGGATAAACTACCGCTGAATTATGCCACAGGAGTTCCCATGCGCACAGTCACGATACCATTGATTATTAGCACACTTGTATTTAGCAGTCTTGCATGGGCTGATGATGAGGTTGCAAATGAGCCTTTAACAGCAACCGATAAAATAGTTGCTCGTTTTATGGAGCTTGATACAGATGTGACTGAAGGTGTGTCATTTGAAGAGTATATGTCGATGGTTTTAGAGCGCACGAAAGCCCGTTTTGCTTTGATGGATGGAAATCAAGATGGTGAAGTAAGTGCTGATGAGTATCGCAAATTTTGGCAAACACAAAAATCACAGTATTATCGTTTGAAACGCTAAACCTTTACTAACTATTCAGCATGGGATGACAAATAAGCTTGAGTGTCATTTCGACCTTGTGGAGAAATCTTGTTTGTGTAGGTTGGGGTCAAGTCTTGAATGTTGAATGGCATTCCTCCCAAGACTTAATTAATTTGCTGACAAGCGAGTAATGAACGTGAGAAAAATCTGCGATTTCACGCATGGTATAGCCATGCTTCCTGTATGCTAAGGACATCCATTCACCCCGATCTGTTGAAAAATGTTGAATATCTTCCAATTTACCTTGGTTAATATGGTTTTGAAGCCTTGTGCCTTCTTTGCTGGGTCGCAGTTTAGCTTGCGCCTCGTCTCGAAAGGCCTGGCTTCCCAAGACACTAGTTTTTAAGGCTTTTGATAGTGGGGAGTGTTTGCCTGAGGTTGTTTGGATAAATTCAATATATGCTTGGGTTTGATTGGAGAATTGCTCAAGGATCCACTTGGTGGTAAGAAAACTTGGCTTGTGGGCAAGTGATGCTGTGGCTAAATAGCTACTCCACTGCCAATCGGCAACGTCATGAATGATGTTTGCGGCAACAGGGTTTCGCACAATATAACGGCACAACTCAAGTAAATGCGCATCCTTTTCAATTAGAATGCCTTTAAACCGCCCTTGAAACACATGTCCAACGCGATTGTGTTGGCGGTTAAATCGCTGGGTGTACACACCGTTTAAATGCCGCATGCCACGACTTAGATTTCCATCGGGGGTTTCAATCATTAAATGGTAATGGTTGCTCATAAGGCAATAGGCATGGCAAATCCAGTTAAATCGCTCGACAACAGTGTTTAAAATTTCAATAAACACCTCCCGATCATCATCTGATAGGTATATATCGTTACGGGCATTGCCGCGTGATGTGATGTGATAGACAGCGTGAGGATATTCTATGCGTAAAGGGCGAGTCATAGGTGGATTGTATAGGGTTGGAATTCAATATTCAAGACCTGACCCTTATTCATATGACCCTTATTCATACTTATTCATATATAATCAAAAAAAGGAGCCCGAAGGCTCCTTTTTCCAAAAGTTAAATCTAAATCCTCTTAAGAGGAAATTGATTTAGAATACAGCTTCAATCTCAACACGTGTAGCTTTTACTTTAGTGTTTGTTGTTACACCTAAAGCAGATGTAGCTGCGGTGCTTGTATCAGTTTTAGAAATAGTGAATTCCATGTTCTGATAGATTTCATAAGTAGCAGCGATGTGAGAGATTGTGTTTTTAGTTTTAAGTAAACCAATTGCAGCATTGTCTGTATTTGAGCCATATCCAATACCGAACATTAAGCTTTTAATTGGTTCAAATTCAGCGCGAATTGAATAACCGTCAACTTTGCCACCGTTAGCACTGTACAAGTTACCATT
>JALUXZ010000269.1 GCA_027018935.1 Mariprofundaceae bacterium | reverse complement strand
CTGCAATCAGATATTCGATATAGAAATATGAAAGGCATCAAATATCAAAAGCCGTTGGGCGAACTACTACAACATGTGTTTAATCATCAAACGCATCACAGAGGGCAAGTCACCACGCTTCTTTTCCAAGCAGGTATTGACCCTGAAGCTACGGATTTACTGGTGATGATGATGGATGAGAAGTGGGGCTAATTTGACATGTGTAAAGTTACAGTATACACTTCTTTCTAATGATTAAAAGTTTTCGCCATAAAGGTATTGAGAAATTCTTTTTTAAAGGAAGCAAAGCAGGTCTTCAGGCGCATCACGCAAAAAAGTTGAATAGGCAGCTTTCTAGGCTTGATGCTTCAATATCTGCCGAAGACATGAACATACCAGGTTGGTGGTTTCATGCCTTAAAAGGTGACATGTTAAACTTTTATTCAGTGCGTGTTGATGGCAACTGGCGGCTTACATTTACCTTTGAAGGGAATGATGCAGTGCTGGTTGATTATCAAGACTATCATTAGGAGATATAATATGAGACGAATGGTATGCCCCACACATCCTGGTGAAATTTTAAAAGAAGATATATTGCCCGAATTAGGTATTACAGTCACCGAAGCTGCCAATCAGCTTGGGGTGACACGTGTTGCCTTGTCTCGCGTTATCAATGGAAAAGCAGGCGTTAGCCCTGATATGGCACTGCGTTTGGCTGCATGGTTAGGCAGCAGCCCTGAATCATGGGTAAATATGCAATCAGCTTATGATCTTTATCAAGCAGCGCAAAAGAAACGCCCTAATATCAAACCAGTACAGGAAGCTGTGCATGTTTAACCAGAAGTTATGGACTTACAGGTGATGCTGGTGGTGGAGGAAAACAGGTCAACGGACAAGGTGTTAGCCCATTTTAAGGTCACAAATTGTGACCTTAAAGAGACCGAGGTCAGCATCGTAAATATAGTCTTATGCATTTACATAACTGTTTGTCGTTGGGTTTGTTTCCCCAAAAAAAAGGGTAAGAAACATGAAAAATAAGTGTTCTAGGGAGGGCGCATGAAGTTGATTTTTGTACATGGTTGGAGCGTTACCAACACAGATACTTATGGCGAACTGCCACAAGCCTTAGCAAGCAACGCTTCTAACTTCGGTTTGGCGATAGATATTCAACATATCTATCTCGGCAGGTATATCAGTTTTCACGATGAGGTAACCGTGGATGACATTGCCCGTGCGATGAATAAGGCGCTTGAGGATTTACCTGGCAACAGCAAAAATTCAATTCAGTCATTTGCTTGCATCACACACTCTACGGGTGGCCCCGTTGTTAGGCATTGGGTGGAGCGTTACTTTGGATCAGAGCGTTTGGAAGACGCACCGCTATCTCACCTAGTCATGTTGGCACCTGCCAATCATGGCTCGACATTGGCAGCATTGGGGAAAGCACGTGTCGGACGTATTCAAGCATGGTTTGAGGGGGTGGAACCAGGTCAACGAGTGCTCGATTGGTTATGTCTGGGCAGTGACGGGCAGTGGGAGCTGAATAAGCGTTATCTTGATTACGATTATATTGACAAAGGATTTTATCCCTTCGTGCTAACAGGACAGGGCATTGACCATCACTTTTATGACTTTCTCAACCGTTATTTGGTTGAAGAAGGATCGGATGGTGTGGTTCGTGTTGCAGGAGCCAATATGAACTACCAATATGTCGCCTTGAAACAAAACATCGGCAATCCTGTCTCTGATCGGGATAAATCCTATCATTTAGAGCTTGATGGTGGACTCATTTGTTCGCCCGAGATGGCTATTGGCGTTTATCACGATCGCAGTCATTCAGGCAAGAAAATGGGTATAATGCGGAGCGAGCCAGCGGATGAACGCGTGGTGACTGACATTCTAGATTGCCTGAGGGTTGATGATGCCGCCGCTTATTCAGCTAGAGCAGAAGTACTAAAAATGCGAACAGAAACAGAGCAACAGGGAAAGTCGCGTTACGGTATGTTGGTTTTCAATATTCAAGATGATCAAGGCGAGCGGATTAAGGAAAATGATTACGACCTATTCCTGCTCGGTGGCAATGAATATCAGCCCGATGATTTGCCTAAGGGGTTCTTTAAAGATCGTCAAATGAATAGTAAAACAGGGAGACTTGTCTATTATCTGGATGCGGATAAAATGAAAGGTATCAAAGATGGCAAGTTGGGGATTCGTGTGGTTGCCCGTCCGTCGAGTGGTTTTTCATATTATGCAGAAGCAGAGTTCCATTCTGATGGCACATCACTATCGGATGTGATTCAACCGAATGAAACAACCTATGTTGATATTACTCTGCATAGGTTTGTCGATGAAAAGGTATTCCGATTTGACCCAGCAACAGATGAGCCAAAGCCGTTTGATGATGCGAAACCATCTGGTAAGCCCGTAGTAAATGATATATAAGATAAAAAAGGAGAATTAGATCATGGCAAAGAAAAAAATATTTATCAGTTATGACTATGATAATGATAAAAATTATAAAAACATCCTGAAAGCATGGGATGCAAATGGAACATTCGACTTTAGTTTTCATGATCATTCTGCGGATGTGTCAATTAACAGTACTAATGCTGCTGCCATTAAAAGGGCGATCTCCGCAAAGATTAATAATGCCACATACTTTCTATGTCTTGTAGGTGAGAAGACTCATAAAAGTAGTTGGGTGAAATGGGAAATTGACAAGGCAGTTGAACTTAAAAAGAAAATTGTGGCCGTCAAAATCAAAAGCACTAACACAACTCCTGACGAACTTCTTGGTGTTGGGGCATCTTGGGCAATGTCATTTACTCAAGAAGCGATTACGAAAGCAATTAAAGCTGCAAAATGAACCTTTGTACTGTGGAGCTAGAAAATGACTAAATCAAAGAAGATATGTTTTGTTATTATGGGGTTTGGAAAAAAAACAGACTTATCTACAGGTAAGACGTTAGACCTTGATAAAACATATAAGAATATTATTAAACCAGCAGTTGAAAAGGCAGGGCTGCAGTGTGTTAGAGCTGATGAGATTCAAGACTCGGGCCTAATAGACAAAAGTATGTACGCGTTGCTAATGCACGCAGATTTAGTTGTTGCTGACATATCTACATATAATCCAAATGCAATATATGAATTAGGTGTTCGACATGCTGTTAGGCCTTATTCAACGTTAATTATAAAAGAACAAGAAGGAACTATTCCGTTTGATCTTAACCACAACCGTATTTTTCACTATGCGCACTTAGGTGATGATATTGGAGTTGATGAGGCTAAACGATGCAAGGATGCATTAGTTGAAATGATCGAATCGTTACTAACAAACGAATTAATTGATAGCCCTCTTTATGACTACATACAAGATATTGAGCCGCCTAAGTTAACAGACAAAGAATATCACAGAATCATTGGTGATTTGTCTGCAAAAGAAGAAAGCATTTTTGCTATCTCTGAACGAGCCAAGCATTGCATGGTCGATTCTGATTTTATTGAGGCTGCTAGGTTATGGGAAAAAGCCGAAGGCTTGGTTCCAAATGAAGAATATTTTACTCAGCAGCATGCCTTAGCCAAATATAAGTCTAAAGATCCTACAGAAATTTCATCTTTAACCGACGCTCTTCAAATAATTGAAAAACTTAATCCAGATGGTGACACAAACGACCCGGAAACTTTAGGGCTTACTGGCGCTATATATAAGCGTATGTGGCAGACAACAGGCGATAATGAATATCTAAAGCGCGCAATACATTACTATGGCAAAGGATTTCAAATTCGTCGAGATTACTATAATGGGGAGAATTACGCTCTTTGTCTAAATATAGCAGCGAGCATTGAAACTGATGTTGAAGTAAAAACTTACTATAAAATTTCAGCCAAAAAGGCAAGGCAAGATATTTTGGAGATTTTGGCCTACTTATCTGAAGAAGAAAGTCCCCAGTCAATAAATAAATGGCCGTATGCAACATTAGCAAACTGTTATTTTGGGATTGGCGATAATAAAGAAGGACTTAAGTACGAAAAGGTTTATCTCGACCTTGTTGAAACTGAATGGGAAAAAGAATCTTATTTTGAAAGCAAAAAAATGTTGATCAAATTAATTGAGGGTAACTAATCATGGCAAATGAATACAAAATATTTATAAGTCACTCATGGCAATATACCGATACGTTAGAGGCTTTAAGAAAGTTACTTAACGAAAGAGGGTATTTTAATGCTACTTACGAAGAATCTACGAAGGAAAAGCCAATAAATTCTGAAGATGAAAGTTATATCAAGAGGAGACTGACACAAAAAATTGGTGACTCTAACGTAATACTGGCTTTGGCGGGTGTATACGCAAGTCATAGTTCATGGATGAAATGGGAGTTAGATAAGGCTTTAGCGTTGGGAGTTCCAATTATAGGCGTGATTCCAAGAGGTCAGGAAAGAGTATCAACTATTGTATATGAACGTTCAATTGTTGATGTTCGATGGAATACAGAAAGCATAATCGCTGCAATAAGGGCGCATGCGAAATAAAGAAATATATCAGACGTTGAGGTACCTAGCCTTGTTTTACGCACTTACGCTCAATCGGGGTCGAACCAAGCTAAATTATTGATATTTAAAAGGTTGCGCCTGAAATAAGTGCTGTTTTTGGTCTTAGAAGGTACTTTTCAGGGGTCAAAAAGTAGGTTTAAGAGTAAATATAGGGGTAAGGCTTGCTTGCATGAATTAGTCGGATCAGGCTGTTTATTTGTTGTAGGAGGTTTGTATGACAAGTTGGCAATTACAAGATGCAAAATCGCGGTTAAGCGAAGTGATTAAATTGGCGATTCAGGAAGGGCCACAAGAGGTGATTGTGCGTGGAAAACCTTCGGTGGTAATTATTTCCATTGAGGAATACGGGGTGATGAAAAAAAAACGCCCTGATTTTGTTTCCCTTATGCAAAACTCTGCTTTGATGGGTGAAGATTTGGATGTTCAGCGTGACAAGTCATTGACCAGAGATATTTCATTGTGAGGTATTTGCTGGATACCAATGTGCAACGACCTACTCCTGCAATTGTGATAGCCTCATTGCAGCCACAGCTTTGCATTATGAATTGCGCATGGTGACGCGAAATAAGAAAGATTTTGATTATGCTGAGCTTGAAGTGATTAACCCTTGGGACTTATAACAGGATCAAGTCCCAAACCTGCTGTAAATTCTCTTTTCGTCAGTATGCGTGATTTCATCTGATATTACGCACCTTCACCCCAGTTGTTTGAGGCTGATTTT
>JALUXZ010000268.1 GCA_027018935.1 Mariprofundaceae bacterium | reverse complement strand
TTTAAATCTTTACCTTCGAGAAAAGGTTTAAGCAATTCCGCACTTTTACTATCTTGGGTTATCAATTTCTCTTTGGTTGACCCATCAATGACAAAAGCTTCATTAAACCCTGTTTTAATGCCATAAAGTGGCGAACCACACGCTTCTTTGAGTGGTTTTCCTGTCTGCATCAATGTCGCGCGAAGTTTGGCGATTTCTTTGGATTCCAAACGCCAGCCTTCATCAGAAAGCATGGACTGCATGGTGCTTTGACGCGGTGCAGTCAAAACATCGGCAAGGCTTGCATGTTCCCCGACTTTTAGCGCATCAATAAATGCAATGTCCTGATGGATTCCCGCCTGCGCGGGAATGACGGGTTGTGATTTCTTGGTGCTGTTTTTTCGGGGTTGCAATTCATTTTGTTCGTCATTCCCGCGCAGGCGGGAATCCATAGATGTCTCCATTATTGCAGTCGAAATGACAGGGTGTTTCTGCATAATCAAAATCGCAGGATATGTCGTCGCCCCTTCAAACACCTGCATATCACCAAAATCAACAATGGTTTCCAATGCCGCTTGCTGATTCAAAAACTTCCGTAAAGGTTTGCCTGATGCTGTTTTGAAAAAAGTGGAAGAAGAGATATAACCCAAGCGCCCGCCTTCTTTAAGCAAGTGAATACCACGCTCAAAGAAGTAAGCATACAAATCCGCCACCCCATGATAAACAGCGTAATGTTCCTGCAAATCGGCTTTGTAGTGTTTGATTAACTCCTGCCGAACATACGGCGGATTACCCAATACAATATCAAAACCACCCTGCTCAAAAATATCAGGGAATGCCACTTGCCAGTTAAAATCATCATCCAACAAACTATTACCCTGCTGAATATTGGCATCCAAACTGGTTAAAGGCTTGCCTTGCTCGGCAGTTTTCAGCCATAAGGATAATTTACTGATTTCGATGGATTCAGGATTGATGTCCACACCATAAATGTTTTGCGTTAAAATGGTCTTGTTCAAATCAAAGATGGAATAACCACCTGTCAAATCATGCAATGCATCCGCCACACGGCGATATTCCGCATGCAAATAATCAAATGCTGCTACCAAAAACGCCCCAGAACCACATGCTGGATCACAAATCTTAAGCGTTTTCAACACATCATCACGGTATGATTCCCAAAAAGCGATCTCGCGCTTTTTACTACTTCGCCCTGTTTGCGCAACCTTTAATGCTTCAAACTTTTGCTTGAGATAACCACCAATCGTCTCTTCCACAATAAAGCGCGTGATGGCATCGGGGGTGTAAAACACACCATCGGTTTTACGTTTGCCGAGATCAATATCGCCGCCTTTCATTTCTTCCAAATCGGTGATGGATTGCTCAAAGATATGACCCAACACCGTCACCGAGACTTCAGAAGCAAAATCATATGCTGCCAAAGCTTTGAAATGTTCGCAGGCTGTATCAGGAAGTATTAACCCATCCAAATAAGCATCGGCAGCAAACAAACCTCCATTGTATGCTGGAATATTGAGAGCTGTGCTACCCTTATCCACGGCTTGAAATAGCCCCTTAAAATTATCCCAAATCGGTGCTTGGTTAAAGGCATTGCTGCTCTCAAAAGCTTTAAGTAAAATATTATGTGGCAACAAACCCACATCTTCGGCAAAAGCGATAAACAATACCCTGTCCAAAACCTTTTGTGCGGCAGAAATTAGCTCTTTTTCATCATGTTCAAGGTTTGAAGCCCGTAAATAGGAGAATAAATCACTGCGAATGCTACGATAATCATGGTAAAGCCGCTTGGTGATGGCTTTTTCTGCTGCACCTGATTCTTCAAGCAATAAATCCGTGGCACTGGCTTTATTTTCAGCTAAATCACCTGCTAAGAAGCTGTTTTTATGCAGTAAAAGTTGTAAACGCCAGTATTCAGCAGGTTCTGTGAGCTTTTGAATATCAAACGATTCATATTCTGATGGGGTGCGACTCGTGGCATACAAACGAAGTTCACGATAATTGGAAACAAGCACCCAACGACAGTTAGGAATAGCATTGGCATAACGCCATGCTTGTTGCACTGGGGTGTAACCGCGCGACATGGTGTGATCAAGGCTGGTCATCGCGCCTTTCAACTCAATCGGCGCAATCAAGCGACTTGTCTTTTCTGTGATAAAACCCAAGCCCGCATCGGCTTGACCCGAACCTGCAATATGCACTTCAGCTTGCCAGTTCCACACATCATCTTGCGCTGATGTGATGCCATCATAACCTAGAATATGTCCAAAAATATCCGTTAAAAATTCGCCATGCAGCGACACTTCTTTGATTTTATTGAGCCGACCCGATTCAAATGCCGATTGCCAGCGAGTCAGGAGGGTAAGGTGAGACTTAGGAATGGGCGCAAGCTCACCAAGACGAAGCTTGATAAGGTTGGGCTGAAAAAGTTGAATATGCGCCATGCCTGTATCCGCTATGACGCTTCTTTATTGTTAGCTTCTCGAATCAACGCTGCGCGTTTTTCTACTTCTTCAACCAACGAATCAATCATATTGCTTGATTTCACACGCCCGAATTTTTCACCATCATGATAAAAAGTATGGGTTGGATAGCCACCTGTAATGCCTACCTGCACTTCTTGGGCTTCACCAGGGCCATTCACCACACAACCAATCACCGCAACATCCAAAGGCTCTTGAATATGTGCCAAACGCGCTTCCAATTCTTGTACTGTTTCAATAACATTAAATTTTTGCCGCGCACATGATGGGCAAGCAATCAAATTCACGCCGCGATGGCGCAAACCCAAGCTTTTAAGAATTTCAAAACCCACTTTAATTTCTTCTTTAGGTTCTGCTGCCAAAGACACACGTACCGTATCACCAATACCATCCGCTAAAATCAAACCCAAGCCCACCGATGATTTAACCGTGCCACCAAACAAACTTCCCGACTCTGTAATGCCTAAATGAAATGGGTAATCGACTTTTTCGGCGAGTTTTCGATAAGCAACTACTGTCATCGGGATATTACTGGCTTTCAGCGATACTTTAATATCATTGAAATTCATATCTTCTAAAATACGAATATGCCGCAAAGCCGAAGCCACCATCGCATCCGCACATGGCTCACCATATTGCTCATTAAATTCTTTTTCGAGTGAGCCCGCATTCACGCCAATGCGAATAGAAACCCCTCGCTCTTGCGCAGCTTTGACCACCCGCTCAACCCTATCCTGACTACCAATATTCCCAGGATTTAAACGCAAGCCATGCACACCTGCATCCAGAGATAATAACGCCATTTTATAACTAAAATGAATATCTGCGATAATCGGAATATTGGTTTGCGCTAGAATTTCTGGCATCGCTGCTGCTGATTCGGCATCAGGCACTGAAATGCGCACAATATCCGCACCTGCTTCTTCCAGCGAGTGAACTTGAGCTACAGTGGCATCAATATCGGTGGTTAAAGTGTTGGTCATTGATTGTACCGCAATCGGCGCATCACCACCAACAGGCACATCACCGACCATCATTTGCCGCGTTTTGCGGCGTGGTTTCACAATTGTATCACGCATGGCTTATCCTTATCTCGCAGGCATTCAACTGTATATATTGAACTTCCAGAATTGAAATAAATATGCAACTGTTCAAATTACCATGTTTTTTCTGTTAGCACCAACAGTAGGCACTTTTAGTGCGCGGCGAAAAAGCGCAACTTACTACTGTAAGTGAGCATTCTTTAACGCAGCAAGCGGGAAAACAAACGGCAAACTGAATAGTTACATAAAGGTTACTCCGAATCACTACGCAACAAATGCAAACGCTCTTGTAGCTGCACCGCACGCCGTAATGCATCGACATATTCAGAATTCTCTGGCTGCATCGCTACCGCCTTATCCCAGAGCTTCACAGCAGCATCAATATGCTCTCTTCGAAAGGCTGATGAACCCTGTGTAAACAGCACTGATGCGGCTTTTTTCAAACCGACATCAACAGCTTTCAAAAGCTCATTCGCACCTTTACCATCATGACGGCGATATAACAGTGCTGCATCCTTAGCTTGTAGCCACTTTGCCTGTTTCATTAACTTAACCACATCCGACTTGTGGACACTCTGTTCTTTTGCAGAACTTTTTTTGCGCACTTTCTTTACTACAGTTTTCTTGCCCAATGCTCTTATAACAAGCCCTTTCGGCATAGCCTCTCGGATATCCACCATCAAACGCTGCCCTTTTTCTGATACAGGCATTAACCGTAAATACGATTCAGCTTCAACATATGCTACACCAGCCATATCCTTATTTAAGTAGCGCCGTGCATCTCTATAAGAACGTGCTGCGCGATCCTCAATATCACTTTCAATGGATGCCCGCATACGAGAAAAAGCACTGTCTGAAGGCTTCACACCACGTGGAGGTT
Organism: Mariprofundaceae bacterium; assembly: GCA_027018935.1. Taxonomy (GTDB): domain Bacteria; phylum Pseudomonadota; class Zetaproteobacteria; order Mariprofundales; family Mariprofundaceae. The sequence goes on along the minus strand of JALUXZ010000268.1, from coordinate 21,581 downwards.
CATAAGCTCGCGACCAACGTATCCACGCATTATCTTCCAAGCGCCGCTGCTTTAACAGCACGTCCATGCGCTCTTGACGCATTTTCAACTCCATATTACTCACATAAGCGAGAAAAATACTAGGTTTTGCAGAAAATTCTGCTGCCTGCTGATAAAACACCATCGCTTTTGACCATGCATGCTCTTTCTCCGCCTTCTTACCTTTGGCTTTGTAATGTCTAAGCAAACGAATACGTGCTGGATTAATTTTCTTCTTCAAAAGAGTTTGCGCCTGCTTGTAATCATCACGATCAGCATCCATTGCCAACACACGTGCTCTTGCTTCCATCACTTTACCTGCATTATAGTCCTGCAAAGCCATGCTATAGCTGTTTAAAAATGAAAGAGCCGACCCCTTTACAGAGCCACTACCAGTCACACAGCTACTTAAAAACAAACAAAAAACAGCAATAAATAACCAGCGTATATTCAATGAGTCTAATCGCATCACGTATTTACATCCCCAATAATCAGCCGCACATCTGATGGCAACGTTAAGTCAAAAGCCAATGCCACAGCATGAGATACTTTACGTTTGGTCTCTTCGTCCATTGCCGTAACACGACCGCACTCTATCTCATCTCTCACACCTTTAATATTCTTTTTGCCTAAGGAATTAAAAGCAAAACCTTTACCCAAATGTTTATACGTTGCTTGCGAAAGAATTACTTCCCCTCCTTCACCCAGTCCACCCATCCGCGAGGCTACATTCACGGTATCACCAATCACTGTATACTCCAAGCGCTCGGCAGCACCAATACTTCCGACAATCACATTGCCGCGATTTAAACCAACACGAAATGAAATTGCCTCGCCATTCTGGCGCAATACACCAAGTTTACGGCAAGCAACTGTCATTGCCAATCCCGCCATAGTCGCATGTCGCTCATGCTCAGGATCTTCATTGGGGTGGTTAAATACAGCCATCACCGCATCACCAATATACTTGTCCACATGTCCATCAAAATAATCAATAATTCGATGGAAAACTTCAAAATGCTTATTAAGAACTTCAACGATTTTAGCTGGTTCTGCACTCTCTGAAAATGATGTAAAACCAACCATGTCAGCAAACAAAACCGTTACTTCTTGACTACTATCTTCCACATGTGCCGACCCGCCTTCAAATACTTCCGAGACAAGCTTGGGGTTTAAATATTTTCCAAAAACATCCCGAATTTCCTCTTTGTGTGCCAATTCTTCCACCATGCTATTAAACTGGCGTGTTGCATCGCTCACTTCATCATTACCTTCTACAGCCAAACGCACACTATAATCGCCACCTGCCACTTGCGCTGCCGCAGCTGCCAATAATTCCATAGGGCGACTCATTTGCCCCGCAATCCAATATACCAACATACTCGCCAATACAATTACCAAACCTGCCGCCATGAGCATGCGTATTACCAAACGTTCTGCCAAAGATTCCCATGCATTTTCAGAATAACGCACCGCAACAGAACCAATTGTTGTTCCACCATAGATGATACGCTTGGCAAACCACAAATCATCGCCTGTTAAACGTGTAATATGCCTTGCTTGCACAACTTGCTTTAGCATCGCCGCATCCAGTGCTTCATTACCAAACTGTTGGCTTTTACCATCAATATACTGCACATGTGCAGCTAAAACAGCTGGCACTGTTTGTAAGAAACTGCGCACAATCACATCCACTTCGGCTGCGCTACCACTTAACATTGGAATCTTTAACTCATCACCCAAGCGATCCACCAAAACTTCTGCCTGTGATTCTTGACTCTCTAGCCAAGCATCACGTTCCATATCTAGAATTACCAATGCCAACACCAACACTGCTGCGGTAACGGCAAACCCGACCAACATCGTCCAGCGCCAGCGCAAAGGAAAACGTGGCGAATGTATTCGCTCATTCCCATCGACATACACAATAGAACTCATGAGAATATACCCAGGAAGCAAAAAAATATTTGTTTACTCATGCGCATCCCCTACCACACAGCCACGGCCACAATCTTTTGCTTTGTATAATCGACTATCAACCTGTTCCAACAGTGCTTCAATATGCTCCTGCACACCTACCCCTTCCTTCACAAGCAATCCAGCTACACCTGCCGAAAAGCTTACATCCAACACTTCACCACCTACTAGTGCCACTGGTTTTCCCCGCACACGGTTTAACCACTGCTGTGTTGCAAGCTCCGCATCAGCAACATTTGTATGTGGTAATAAGACAATAAATTCTTCACCACCCCAGCGTCCAAGCACATCCGCAGTACGTACATTTCCCTGCAACTCGTCAGACACCTGCTTCAGCACAAGATCGCCCACCACATGACCATAAGAGTCATTCACACGCTTAAAATTATCCAAATCAATCAACACTAAAGAGCATTCAAAGCCATAACGTATCGCCTGACTAAGCTCTCGATACAATTGGTCCATCACAAAACGGCGATTATACAAACCCGTCAAAGCATCATGGGTTGCCTGATACTCCAAATCTTTTTTAGCTTCTTTTAAATCCGTCACCATACGCCATAGTAGCCTTGCTTCTAAGCCTCCAATAACGCCACCTGCCCCTAAAACACCATAAGCAATTTCTTCAACCATCTCATTATTGGTAAGATTAAAAGCCACGCACGGCGCATTCGCAATCAACGCTTTTTCAACATCTGTGTATACGGGAATGCCCATTGCTTTGGCCTGAATGATACCTAGAGCATCGCTATTGTGATCAACCACTGCCACAACTTCAGTCAATGACTCATCACACAACATCTCCAGCATGGCCGCGCCTCCACGACCTCCACCCAAAATAACAATGCGACTGGGATCCTCCCTCAAACGCTTCATGCAGTTCACTCCCTATACATAGACTATCACCATGGAACATAAAACATCCCCGCCTTACTGTCTACAGCTACCATTTTCGACACATACTCGTACACTACGCTTTTATTTACTAGCCCATACACAGAGAGCCATTATGTCCATCAACAACAAACAACGCAAAGCCTTAAAAGCCAAGGCTCACCACCTCAAACCAGTCATTCGTATCGGTCAGCATGGCGTGTCTGAAGGTGTCATCGCTGAAACGAATATTGCCCTCGACACTCATGAGTTAATCAAGGTTCAGATTCAACAAGGCGAGCGTGCTGAACGCCACAGCGCCATCGAAGCATTATGCCAGCAAACAGAAGCAGAATTGGTTCACGCCATTGGCAAGGTTTTTATCATTTACAGACAGCTTAAAGAGCCCTTTAAAAAATGAGCCCGCGCTCTGATGAAATTTACAGCCTTTTAATGCAAACTTTCAAGCCCTGCGTATTACAGGTGGAAGATGAATCATGGAAACACGCAGGTCATGCGGGCGCAAAAGAAAGTGGTGGCGGGCACTTTGTTGTCCATATCACTGCGAAAGAGTTTTCTGGAAAATCGCGCATCACCTGCCACCGCATGGTCAATCAAGCACTGAAAGGTAAATTTGGGGCAGTCATTCATGCCCTAAGCATTCATACCAAAGCCTTATAAATCTTTACTCATCAGTAATGGCTAGCCCAATATATTACCAGGCAAGACAATAAAAACACCACCCAACAAGTAAGCTGGCTTCATTCTTGCGTAAAAATGCCATGAAATATTTTGTAATGGAGTTGGCATGAAAATTCACCAGAATCGCAATATCAACACATCAAGCACATCACCCCGAAAACAAACCGATGGTAGTAAGTTTGGCGCACTATTCACATCGGAAATAGATAACAGTGCAACAGAGCAACAAACACCTCTAGAGCAACATAACAAAGAAACAGCTACACCCGACCAACAGCGTATTGTATTCGAACAAGCCACCGAATTATTGGATCAAGCTTTGCAGCAGTGGGAAGCCGATGGCTCCCTGACCGAAAGTACCATGACTTCCATTCAGAAAGCTCGCCAGCAATTGGGTTTGTTATCTTCACAAGAGCCAGCTCTTGCCCAAGCAGAAACCATGTTAGCTGTTGAATCAAAACGCTTACAAATACTTAATCACTAAACGGTACATTATATGCAACGACACCTTGAACAAATCCTTGAAGATATGGATGTTTTGCGCCCTTTTGCGCTACAAAATCAGGAAAATAATGCCGAGTTACGCAGTACCATGCGCCGTATTATTCAACATATTGAACACCTTCAGCGTACACCTTCCATTAGCCCAGCACACCACCACTCCATTGTTGCATTGCTTGCACAGCTATTGGATTTAGAGCACGGAATTTTACTCAAAGCTCAACAAAACACAGAACTATCCGAGCAAGAACAGCAACAATTACAAACACATGTAAGAGAACGACAAAAGATGCTACAAGCCATTCAGCAAGACTGGTCTGCATTACAAACATTTCTTAACAATTGCCAAGATTTATTAGGCAAAACACCCACTACGAACGATGATCTTGGTCAACAAGTTCGCTCTCTGGAGAAATGCCTGCGCGAGCACCTTCATCAAGATGGGCAATTGCGCACGGAACTCAACCAATTTATCAATGCTCTGCAAGGCTCCATAGGTAGTGTATTACATGTACTTGATGAGGTTGGTGAAGATGCTCCTGAACTCAAGCAAACCCAAAGCATTCTTCAGCATGATTTGCCTGATGATCCCATCGCGGCAAAAGCATTATTACAGCAAGCCCGTGAGGGGCTTGTCCAAGCAGGCAATAAACTCAATACTGCCAGTCAAACAATGCGCGATAATATGCAACAACAAGTCTCACAAATGACTGATCTATCAAACAAACTCGAAGAGGCTGAACATGCGGCAAGAAAGGATCCGCTTACAGGCCTTGCCAATCGCCGAAAACTTGCAGAATTTTTAAGCTCTCTAGCAGATGATATTAGCATCAGTTTTGTCATGATTGATATTGATCACTTTAAAAAAATTAATGACCGTTACGGGCATGATGCAGGCGATGACATTCTAAGTGAGTTAGCCAGTGTTTTAAATGACAGCACACGCAGCAGCGACATGGTCGCGCGTTTGGGTGGTGAAGAATTTTGCATCATCTTGCCCGAAGCTGAACTCAAGCAAGCAGGCATTTTGGCAGCCAATTTATGCCAAGCCGTTTCATTACATCGCTTTACGAGCGGCGCACATCATATTGATGTAAACATCAGTTTGGGAGTCAGCCAGAAAAAAGATAGTGAGACATCGACATCATCTCTCAAACGTGCCGATCAGGCTCTCTACCAATCTAAAAAAGATGGTCGAAACCGCGTCACGCTGGCTAAATAATCACTTAAATACTTTTTTCAAAATCTCAGTCGTGCGTTTTACAGGATTCTTACGGATAGCAGCCTCTTCTTCTGCCATATAATGAAACACACCGCTTAAAGCCAAGGTCAATACATGCTGGCTTAAATCAGCTTTCACATTAGGCACAAAAGGCAAGGATTCATATTCCCCCATCACACGATCATAAGCCTGCACGACACCTGCTTGTGCTAACGCATGATCGACAACTGGTTTCATTTCTTTGGATAAAGGCTTGGACATTTTTCGCTTGAAATATTGTGTTGCAGCATCATCAGCTCCACCAAGAATCGATTTGGCATCAGCAATACGCATGCTTTTAATCGCATCAGAAAAAATACGCTTCGCCTTGGGTGTTGCAGCTTCCGCAGCACGGTTTAAACGCAATTCCAAATCATTCATCATGCTTCCCATGCCCACTGCCGATAAGGCTGACTTCACTCTTCTCATACTATCAGGCAAGGGAATATGAATCTTTGCATCACTATTAAAGCCATTCTTTTTACTTAATTGAGCAACAACATTTTCCGAGCCAACACGTAAAGCATCTTTCAAACCTGCGACAACATCAGCATTGCTCAATGAGGTTAGATTATATTTTGAGCCTTCTGGTGTACCTGTTGCGCTTTTAGAAGCTTCTTGCACCAGACTACCCAAACCTTGCATAAAACTATTCGCCCAAACCAATGACAACGGCATAAACAAACAACACAATAAAACAAGCAATTTTCCAAAAAAACGTTTCATTTTCATCTCCTAAAAACTCTAAATGGTTCTATATTGACGCTTAAAGGCATCTACAAAAGAGTCCAGCATATTCGCAGGTAAAGCATTGATGCCCGCAGCAGCTTTACGACCGCCACCTGTCGGAAACTGCATACATAGTTCATCAGCACCCGTTTTATGAACCAGTGGTGAGCGCACACTGACACGATAACTTTCATCATCCATAAGCGTTAATAATGCATGCGCGCGGTTGGGATGCTCGCGTGCCAAAGCATTGCCATATACCCCAGAAACACGGCGAGTCCAAGCCTCATTCGGCAGCATAATAAAAGCAGTGGCTTCATCATCCGATTCAATAGCAAGCTGTGTAACTTTTGCCATGTCCGAACTATAACCTTCTGCGAGTACATTATAGGATTTTGACTGTTTTATAAAATCAAAAGGATTTTCAAAAGGCTGAATTTCACGGTATAAATCCGCTGGGTGAAAATACAAATCACTTTCATTGACACCATAACCATTGTAATTAATCAAGGTGCCAAGCTGCTCAAGTTGTTTTAACTGTTCAGCATCCAAAGCCAATGGTTCGGCAGCTTTTGTTGCCGCATCAAAAAGATTATCACCAAATGCTGCGGTGACCGCCCAAAGAAGGTGTTTGCCATTTAAATAATCATTCACCAGCAAACTCGTACAAACATCTGCGGCTGTATTGATATGGGATGTCATGCAAGGATGCTGGGGGATTTCACCAGCAAAATGGTGATCAAAATAATCGACCGAAGCACCCGCATCCAACACACGTAATAATGCCTCACGGTTTTTATCCAAAGAAATATCCAAGACAAGAACCTTGTCTCCCACATCTGCATGCACCCGCTTAAGCAATGCAATATCCCGCTTTACACCTGTTATAAGCATACTTTCTTGCGGCTGCACCAAGCGCCATTGATGCAGGGCGCAAATGCCATCCGCATCACCATTAAAAACATCAAAATAAGTCATGCCGAAAGAATACTCGATGGCGCGCTGAAGGTCTAAGAAACCCGCTTTATTTGCTAAGGAGGTGCTGATTAACTCTGGATGGGTGGATATGCGATTTAAAATCACCAACACCAAGGGAGGTGCTGGCGATTTTGGGCGCATAGACACCATGCATTGAGTTAATCAGCACCTCCCTAAACAGCTTCCTCTTCCTTCTTCTTTACCCGAATCATTTCACGATGACGTTTAAACACATACTTTGCCAAAGTATCTTCCTCTTCATCACAGCGAAAAACAAACCTTGCACCAATAAATGGATGACCATCAGGTGTTTTACGTGACCATACAACTTCGCCCAACAGCTCCAGCACTGTCGGAGGAAATGCTGGCAACATCATGGTCATAAAAATAGGGTCACCTTGACGATAACGTTCAGCACTGACAAAGCTTGCACCCGTTGTACTAAAATTCACAGCACGCTCTTGCAGATTACTACGGCTCGCATCGTTTAACATATTCACGCCAATTAAATAATTCAATTTGGCATCCAATGCTTCCATAGCATTGGCCATATCCGAGTTTAACTTGCCACGCAAATCATTGGAAAAAATATCACTTCCCACCATATCTCGTAACATAGAACCTTGGCGGGAACGGATACCCACATGTTTTTTGCGCACTTCAAACTCTTCTGTTGATAGCGGCGTATCACTCATGGGGATAATGTCATCCACACGGAAATCTTGGCGACGGTTGTTGGCATTTTCAGACATGTAAAACTCCTGAACTTCATAAATCAGTCGCAGATAACGGCATCAAAATCTCTTGTACTGTCGGTACAGACTTGGCTTGCGTATGAACCAAACCTCTTTCAATGACCGAAACTGCAACATCTACCACCTGTGAATCAAATTGTGTGCCAGAACACTCTTTGAGTTGCTCCACACAGAATGAAAGCGGTCTTGCCATACGATAAACACGGTGTGTTGTCATGGCATCAATCGCATCTGCAACACAAACAATCCTTGCTTCAAAGGGTATATCTTCCCCGCCCAAACCATCAGGGTAACCTCGCCCATCAAATCGTTCATGATGATGCCTAACCATCAAACGCTCACGACTCAAAGTATCCATATTCTTTAGAATAGAATCTCCAATCGCAGGATGGGCTTTCATAATAGCAAATTCCTGATCTGTATAACGCCCTGGCTTGAGCAACACCGCATCTGCAACACCAACCTTACCAATATCATGCAATAAACCACCCGTACGAATGATTTGAATTGTTTTATCATCCAAGCCCAACTCTTCTGCAAATAATCTTGATAGCTCACCCACCCGTGCGGAGTGATCTTTGGTATAACGATCACGCGCTTCAAGCGAGCGCACCAAAGCAATCAATGTTTCATTCATGCTATCTGCCAATGCGGCATGCACTGCACGGTTATCAAGCAGTGTATCTAACTTTTTAGCCAGTAATCCCAATATTTGACGCTCTTCACTTTTTAATGGTTGCGTACTTTCTCGATTCGCCAAACACAACACTCCCATATGCACCCCTTGCAGGGATACAGGGATGGCCACATATTGCTCAACATCGATATTTGGCCAGCAAGTGATGGGCGCACCATCGCGGCATAAAACTTCAATATATTCTTTGTTTGTCTCAATCAGTGGCTGAAAGGGAGTAGCTGACAAATCAACGTTCAGCATAATATTTTCATGGTTTGGGAAGTGCTTTGCAACCATAACCATTTTTTTTCTATCCCTCTGAAATAATGCCAGAAAACCACTTTGGGCACGAACTGTTTCCATCGCCAGCCCGAGAGCTGCTCGACACACTCCTGACACATCTTGCTGACGCGGCATCTCATCAAACATCCTGTATAACAAACCTAAACGGCGATCCATTTCAAATAATTTAGGCAACAAGTGCTTATCTTTATGCTCAATCGATGGCTTCACAACTGTCATGTCAGCATCAGGAATCAATGCCTTGCGCATGCACTCCAGCAAAACTTCTGAGTCAAAGGGCTTGGACAAAATATGTTCAACATGCAGTTTCTCAGCTTCTTCAAGACGCTCCCGAGACAAAAAACCACTCACTAAAATAATTGGCATCGTCGCATGATTGGCTCGCAACTCGGCGATTAAGTCCAACGAAATGCCATCACCCAGGCTTAAATCTGTTACCAAACCGTCCCAATGCTGGGATTCCAACATGCTACGAGCCTCCGAAAGGCTGGCTGCTTGCCCAACATGGACGGGAACATTCAAATCTTCCACTACTTCAGCAATAACCTCACGAACAGCAGGTTGATCCTCTAACACCAAGACTTCCAGCATCTACCTGCCCTCTCTGCGCCCATAAGCGCGTACAGCAACAATGCCCGAAGGCTGGTTCACCATGCCTTGCATTTGAAGAGGTATAAAAACATCACTTGCTGTTTCTACCCCAGATTCCCCACTCACTGCCTGAAAGCGCCGTAACAAAGTCTGATAACGAGCCGCATTATCCAAGCGGACACGAATTTCAGGCAATTGAAATGGCTTGCTTACAAAATCATATGCACCTTGCTCAACTGCATGCAAAGCATCTTCAATACCTGAATATCCAGTCATTAAAACAACCAGTGTACGGATAGGATCATCACTCGCTTCTGCTAGAACCGTCAAACCATCGGCACCTGGCATCACAACATCCGTCAAAACAATATCAAAGTGCTCTTGCTTCATCTTTTCCAATGCATCATCACCACGTAGGCAGACTGAAACCTCGTAGTCGCCCTCTGATAAATACTCTTCAAGCAATGCGGCCAAAGCCTCATCATCCTCAGCAATAAGTAGACGTAGTTTGCTCATGGCTTTTTAGTATCCATGTCATTTGAGTTGCTGTACATACGCAACAAGCGAGCTTCAAGATCAGCTTGTTTATGCTGTGAATTATAGCCAGTTGGAGCGTAATTCTGTTTCAACTCACTACTCTGCTCAGCCAACTTTGCTTGTGCAGATATATTAACATGATCTGTTGGAAGCTTGGCTTTGCTTGGTGCTTCACGCACATTAGCACCCTTACTGTTTTGTTGTAACAGGCGGTGAATAAGCGCATCTGCGGGACGAATGCTTAAAGCCATACTCACCTCCTTTTAGAATTAAAAAATCCATATAACCATGAATTTCTACCCTTTAAATATTAAGTTTATCGGGTTGCTATATTCTATCGGTAGAGGTGTCCGCCAACTTTAATGCGTTCTCTGAGTTCGATAAAAACTAAACCGTAGAGGGCTGTGGCATCCAACGGTAACGCAACGCTAAACTTGCATCATGACGAATACATTGTATGCCGCGTCCAGCATTCACATGTAGCGCAATAGGAGCGCGCACATTGGCAGTGACCCACTCCCGATCTGCAAATGGGTTTAACACCAACATCCACATAATTGGACAGTCCTGTTTAGCATCATCTGTTAAGTGCAAACAACCCTTCTGTTCAGCACTTAATTCAGGCTTAGCTCCAAGTCGCTGCTCATCCCACGGGGTTAAAATAAATGCTGCCTCAGGGGTATCCAAAGACTGCATACAAATCATATCGCCTTTGCCTTCATAAATAAAACCAAAACGATGCGCATCACCAAAACCAGCTAAGCCCTGAGGAAATATAAACTCTTGCTGCTCAGCAACCTCTTTACTCTCCATGACTTGACCCATGATTATTTCCCTCCCTTTAACCATGTTAGTGCATCACCTTGATTTGCAGCACGGTTTTCCTGCTCAATAATGCTATACACTTCCAAGCGATGAACTGCCACATTCGCTGGTGCATCAATAGCGAAACGAACACTATGTCCGCCCTGAATATCCTGAATAACGATACGAATATCATCATTAATTCGAATCGCCTCACCGATTTTTCTTCGTAGAACCATCATCTTAAGAAGTTGATGAGACTCAATGATTTGACCTGCGATATTTGACTATACGAGGCCTGTAATGCGATGCTTGATTGCTGCAGTTGCGCAACCACCGCAGGCACATCAACCGCTTCATGCTCATTAATCCGCTTGTTTAGCGTAAACTGCATATCTTCAAATGATGTACGCGTTACCGATAATGCAGATAAACGCCCACCCACTTCGCTGGTTAAATCAATCATGCCATTACCCGCACTGTTTAAGCTACTTAGAGATGTTTGAAGCGCTACTTGATCATTGCTTTGAAGCGCCGATTTAAAGTCTTGCAGTGCTGCAAATGCTGCTGCAAAGGAAGGATCATCTCCACGTATATTGCTTGTAACTTTTAAGCTATCACTAATCGCAACAATTCTATCCTGATTGCTACCTGTATAAGTATAATTCCCCAGTGCATCAGGTGTAAATGCAGCTTTATCGACTGCCGTTCCTGCAAACAATGACTGACCTTGCCATTTCTGATTCGCATCATTGGCAAATTGTGTTAACAAATGCCCAACCTCAACTGCCGCAGCACTGCGCTCAGCCGCCCCTAAACCACCTGAACTTTGCTGCACAGCCAAAGACTGCGCGCGCACCATAATATTTTTCATACTATTCAACATGGTTTGCGAAGCACCCAGACGGGACTCTGTAGTTTTCACCGCATCAAGACTGCCTTTCACACCAACCTGTGCATGACGCAAATCCAAACTCATTTTATAATCCAGCCCAGCATCTGCGGGTCGTTGAAAACGCATACCTGAAGATATTTGTTCGTTTCCTTTTGCCTGAATCGCCAGTTGTTTATTCACGCCTGTCAAAAGGTTATCATACATTTGTGTTGTCGTTACTCTCATCGGATTAACCCCATCAAAGAATCTAGCATTTGATTTGTGGTTTGAATCACCTTGGCAGATGCCTCATAAGCACGCTGGAACTTAATCATAGATACAAGTTCCTCATCAACATTTACACCTGAAAATGCCTGTCGCTGCTGATTTAAGGAACTCGCTTCAGCTTGGAAAAAACTTTGCTGCTGACTTGCCAATGCCACATCATTGCCGTATTTTGTAGATAATAATGATGTGCGACCACTCAGAGTCACGGCTGTCGCCCCATCCAATGATGCAGGTTTGTTTTGCAAATCCACCATCAGCAAAGCTGCGCGATTATCGCCCATATTAATGCCAGAAGTCGTCAAATTAATTTGCCCTGTACTAATCAGCCCTGCATCAGCTTGCACAGCATCAGAAACTTTCAAACTCGCCGCACTGCTGCCCTGAAAAAGGCTATTCACCTGATAGGCTGCTAAGAAATTACTACTATCATCAGAAAATCCAACAGTATTCGCGCCAGCATTCATAAGCAGCTTGCCAGAAACATCAACACTGGCAGTCACGCCTGGAACATTTGCGTTAATATCTGCAGCAATGCTTGCCATGCTGCTCACGCCTGCCGTAATATTGATGGTAGCCTTGCTGACTGGCGTTAATGGCACACCTGCCGCATCAAACACATGTACTGTAAAGCTTCCGCTTTGAATCTGCCCTGCAAAAGGATTGTTTTGCGCAGCATCACTCACAGACAATGCTGAATTGGCAACGCCCAAACCAGATTGAAGCTGTGATACCCGACTTGAACCAACACCCGATGCATTGGCCTGATTTATTGCAAAGCTCAAATTTACGGCGATATTATCAAGATCTTTGATATATCCCCCCACACGATCATCTCTCAAAGCAATAGAACCACCAATTTTACCACCCTTATCTAGACCGCTCACCGCAGTATTCGTGCCAGCAATAACAATGCTTTGAAAATTCCCATTTGCACCCACTGCACCACGCGCTAATTGCCGCACCTCACCATCCTGCACCAACAAATCACCACTAACTGTTTGCAACAAGAGCCCACCTGTTGCGGTACGTACATCTTGTACTGGCATAAATGCTGATAAATCACGCACTGCTTGATCTCGCTGGTCACGCAAATCATTGGCTGCACCGATCAACCCTTGTGATGTCCCCTCATGCTGACGAATTTGCACATTTAAAGATCCAATCGTTGTTAAGAGGTTATTGGCAGACACCAAGTGTTGATCAATATTTGCATCCGCCGCTTGCTGAACGCCTTGCAATTGATTACTCATACTTGAAATTTGTGTCGTCAAGGCTGTACTTTTTGTGCGCATATTAAATTTTTGCGCCGCATCTTCAGGAGCATTCGCCATCTGCTGGGTTGCAAAAAAGAAATCATCCATTGCCGCAGCAAGACCCGTGCTCTGCAAGCTGCCAAAAACATTCTCAATACTAGTCAAGCCCGTTTTAAGCTCTTGCCAATAATTTTGCTGCGGTCCATTGCTTAACAATGCCTGATTCACAACCTGATCAACTGAACGTGAAATACTGCCTAACTCCACACCTCGCCCAAAATCAAAAGCTCCCAATTGCTCCGCTGATAATGCGCCCAACTCAGCCTTTTGCCGCGAATAGCCAGGGGTATTCACATTGGCAATATTATGCGACACCACATCAATAGCCTTCTGCTGTGTTTTCAAGCTGCTGGCAGCAACATTAAGGGCACTAAAAATCATCGCGAAACTCCACGCCCATAAACTTCTTGATTCGGCATCGCACCGACTTCCTGCAAAACATGCACTGTGACACACCATGCTGCATGCAAACGAATTCTATTTTCTTCCGTTGCAGCATGCATCTCTTCCATACGCGTCAAAACTTGCTGCCGTTTACGCTGCAACAGCAATCGACTTTCGTCTCCTACATGGGCTGAAATAAACTCTTCTAAACTCATATGGTCGGGAGCATCGTATTGTTTGAGCAAACGCTTACACTGACTCTCCAACTCAACCACCTTGCTTTGACCGCGCGCACGTTGCTCCGCTAAACACACCAGTGCATCACCATCAAATTCATGCGCTGCTTGTAACTCTTGTGCGGTAATACCTTCCATGCTTTGCACACAAACATCCATTTGCTCGAGCATACTCTCTAATTGGTCTTGTAAGGTCTGCGAACTCATTATTCCCATGAATGCTCCGCCATGGCATTGCGCACAATCTGCGTTGCCACTTTTTTACTGCTGTAATTCGTCGTTCCGCTTTCCAAGGCATCACGAATTTCTTCAATGCGTTCCAAACGTACATCTGGCATATCTGCCACCATAACATGTGCCATCTCACGCAATGTTGCAGCATCACTTACTTGTACACGATCCCCACCAGAAGATTTTTTACCTGACGATGCCTTAGCTTTAGCTTTGCCGCCACTAGCACCAGCCTTCTGAATTGATCCTGCTGCTCCACTGCCACTAATGCGTACCATCAACGTCTCCTCGAAGTTCTGCGTACATGCTCACATCTTCTCTATCGGAAGCTTGGCGCATTTCTTGAATCGTCTTATTCGCATCGGTCTGATTACTTGAAGCACTTTGCTCCAATTGACGGTAAATGTTCGCCGCTATGCCTAAGTTCCCACCCTTGCTGCCTGCATCTGCAACAGCTTGATCAAACATAGATGCTTGCACACCCTCGGCAAACCCATGTGGCAAGAAACCTGATTCAGGCACTGTTTTTCGCATAGCTGCCATCATTTGCTGAAAGAAGATCGCTTCAAATTTTACACTAACATCCCATAATTCTTTATTTTTAATCTCTGGCTTATCATCCATTTTTGCCACGGGTTTATTGTTTAACGCCTGCATGAACTGACTTTTAAAAGCCTCTGGATCAGCCGCTTCTTTTGCTGTTTTTTTATCTTGTTGCATCACTTGTGCAATAACAGTTTCAACCAAGTCTCGCATCAGATGACCTTCAAATCTGCATGCAATGCACCAGCTGCCTTAATCGCCTGCAGTACCGCAATCATATCACTGGGGGTCGCACCAACCGCATTCAAGGCTTCAACCAAACTGCTCAATGTGGCGGTTTTCGGAAGCACTACCAATTTGGCCTTTTCCTCGGTCACATCCACAGTCGTGCTATCAACCGTTGTCGTATCACCCTTCGCAAAGGCATTGGGTTGTGAAACTTGAGGGTTTTCACCGACACTCACTTGAATACTACCATGAGCAACGGCAACCATATCAATGGTCACCTCTTTACCCATTACAATCGTACCTGTGCGTTCATCAACGACCACAATAGCGCGGTGATCTGTGGTTAATTCAATTTGCTCCAAATCAGCCATTAACATAATGGCATTGTTTTCAAAGTTCATCACTTCCACAGTTGCTGCATCCACGGCTCTGGCAACAGGCTGCCTAAATTTTTTATTGATCGCCTCTTGCATGCGCCGAACCGTCGTAAAATCAGCACGATTCAAGGTTAAAATCACCTTGTTTTGTGTGCTATTCATACCACGGGGAGCAGCGCGTTCAATACGCCCACCATTGGGAACTTTACCAACTGTTGGATGCCCTTTTGTCACTGTCGCGGCTTTTCCTCCCAAAGAAAAACCACCCACAGAAATAGCTCCTTGTGCTACAGAATATACTTGTTTATCACCACCCAAAAGAGGCGTAATCAGCAATGTTCCACCACGCAGGCTGCTAGAATCTCCCATGCTTGAAACCGTGACATCAATCTGCTGCCCTGGTCTAGCAAAGGGTGATAATTCAGCAGTGACCATAACCGCTGCAATGTTTTTGGGTTTCATTTTGGTAATATCAGCGCGGACATTCACACCAAAACTCTCTAACATGGAAGCAATACTATTAATGGTAAAGGGAGATGAATTGGAAGTATCACCTGTGCCATTTAATCCCACGACCAAACCATAACCAATCAAAGCATTGCCTCGCACGCCTTCTACAGAAGCAATATCTTTGATGCGTTCAGCTTGAGCTGATGTTATAAAAAAACATATCAACACAAACAAAAAGAATATCGCTCGCTGCATAGCTTTCAACATAAAACCTCCATCAATAGAAAGCATTAAAATGGCCAAATCACATCAAGCGTTTGTCCAAACCAGCCCTCATGCGCCACACTCGCTAAATCACCGCCACCACCGTAGCTAATGATGGCTTGAGCAACCTTTGATGATGGAATGGTATTGCCTGATGAAATATCAACAGGGCGAATGACACCGCTAAAACTTAATGCTTGTGGTTGATTGTTAATTGTTAATTGGCGACGACCAATAATACGCAGGTTGCCATTAGGAAAAACCTCCGTCACCACTGACGTAACGCTAGCTGTTAAGGTATCTGAGTTTGTAGTCTGACCAGAGCCATCAAAATTTTTAGCATTGCTTAAATCCAAGGCTGTTGAAGGCTTGAAGTTAGGATTTTTGGCAGCCAATGATGTCTCATAACCCAACGCAGCGGTTACACTCGTTTTATGCGAAGAATTTTTGCTCTTTTTTGTGCCTAAATTTCGTGTTGCACTTGCTTTCTCTGAAACCAATACCGTTACCAAATCCCCAACAGCGTTGGCTTTAGGATCCGCAAAAATCGTTGCTCCTGTATTATTCCACAAAGAGCCAGTCTCTGTGTGATTCACTCTTGGTGCTTTCATTGCCTGTTCAACAAGATCAAGGTTTGCATCTCTTGTAATTGAAGATGCCGTTGGCGCACAAGCTCCTAACAAAACCAGCAAGCTTCCTAACACAACAAATTGCTGAATATTTTTACACATAACCACCACCTTCTTACCTCTAAATCTGCACCCGTACGGTATGAGCATCGAGCACAATCGCCTCTATACGTTTTTTACTACGCATATTCTGTACCAATACTTTTTCTCCCAACCCTGCAGCCTGCATAGCCTTGCCTGCTGCACGCACTAAAAAGCTTCCATTACCAACGATTATTGTAACCCTGTCGCCTCGTTTAATCAGTGGGGGCCGCTTTACAGCATAGGAAGATACCACATCACCTATATGCAAAGGGCGTGTTAGTCGCATACCCACTAGCTTAGTGGTTTTTTTCCACCAAATACCTGTATGTCCAGCGACATCTTTGCGTTGCACTTGCAGCATGGATGAGCGCAATAGCGATCTCGCAGGCAATTCTTGCCGCACAGTGACAGCATTTGCCCACCAGTGTAATTGTACGGGCACATACCAACGACGCAGATTCTGACCCTCACCTTGCTCTGCAATGAGTGACACCCGTCTGGCATGGCGGTTTATGTTTGGCAGATGCCAACGCAACGCACCTTTTACATTTGGCCAACGATCCACCTGAATCAGTTCCGCTTTTGCACCTTGATAATGAATACCCTGCGCAAAAAAATCATGCAATGACTTTTCCAAATCGCCTGCCCATAAAGACACAGGAAACAGCAGGGCAATCACCATCAAGGCTTGGAGGAACCTTTTAGACATCATACAGTCTTACCTTTTCACACTATTGGCTGCTTGAAGCATTTCATCCGCTGCCTGAATAGCTTTGGAATTCATTTCATAGGCTCGCTGCCCAGCAATAAGGTTGACCATTTCTTCAACAATATTCACATTCGACATTTCCAGCATGCCTTGTCCGATATAACCGAAACCATTAAGACCGGGGGTGCCTGCAATCGCATTGCCCGAAGCCACTGTCGGTGCATACAAAGAGCCTCCCAATAGCTTTAAACCACCAGGATTACTAAAGTCTACGGTTGTTAGCTGGCCTACAATTGAAGACTGAGATCCCTGCTGCTCCACAGATACCGTTCCATCTTCTGCAATACTAATAGAGAGCGCATCAGACGGGATCGTGATTCCAGGCTGCACCAGATCACCATTGGCAGTTACCAATTGCCCTTGAGAATCCGTACTAAATGAACCGCCTCGGGTATAAGCAAGATCACCATTAGCATTTAGCACTTCAAAAAAACCACGCCCTTTAATTGCCAAATCAAGTGGGTTATCACTTTGTTTCAAACTTCCCGCAGAAAAGATACTCGTGACACTGGATGTCTGCACACCCAAACCAATCTGAATACCAGATGGCAACTGTGTGCCCGCACCACTGGCCTCAGAGCCTGGCGTTTTAACTTGTTGATACATCAAATCCTGAAAATTTGCACGCCCTCGTTTAAAGCCCGCTGTATTCACATTGGCTAGGTTATTAGAAATCACATCTACATTTGTAGTTTGTGCTGCCATGCCTGTTGCTGCTGTCCATAGTGCTCTCATCATAATAATTTACTCCAATCCAATGTACTTAAAATTTTATTATTCTTTAACCTGGTAAACGCCCAACAGTTTGAGTAATCTGCCCTTCTTGTTGATTGTACTGCTCTAAAATTTTCATCATGGACTGGTTGCTGCGCGTGTTTTGCATCATTTCCACCATCATCAACACCGCATTCACGTTCGATCCTTCAAGCATACCTTGATGTACAGTCACATCATTTTCAGCTACGCCCACATTCGTCTTATCTGTTTGTAAAATCGTTCCTGATAATTTACTCACCAGCGATAAATCTTTAATTTCATACATGCCCAAACGTGCCACTTCCTTATTATCCACAAGCACACGACCATCTTCACTAGCACTTATCACACCTCTGGGTAAAGTTATTATATTCTTACCTTCATCTAAAACAGGCAAGTTGCCTTCTGTTACCAAGACCCCTTCTCCATCCAAATGAAAATTTCCTGCACGGGTGTAACCCACTTCATCGGCAAAAGCTCCGTCCGAAGTCTTTACCTGAAAATAACCATTCCCACGCAATGCAAAATCAAGATCATTGCCTGTTTGTCGAATAATACCCTTATCAGCATTTACGTATTGATGATCCATGGTCATATAAGCCGAAGGTAATTTGCTAGCATCTTTCCCCGCCCCATCTACATTTGCCAACATAGTCGAAAATGCAGTCCGATCAAGCATGTACCCCGTGGTATTCACGTTCGCTAGATTATGCGCAATCGTATTTAACTTTTGAGCCGTCATATCCCCAGCTACACCTGAAATAAAGAAACCACGATCCATAACCACTCCTCTAAAATGACTCTACGAATCAGTTAGAGCATGTATGATGCCAATATGTTAGTTTAAACTTAAGCCGTTGAATTATAAGACTTTAAGAAAGTCGGCATATCAGAACTGTTCCAGCATGAAGGCAGTTATTACCGTTCTTAAGGGGATAATTTTTCCGCCAATTTGCGGTCACTGCTATACAAAAAAGATAATAGCTCTGCCACCAACTGATATGCTTCCTCAGGAATTTCTTGCCCCACAGAAACCTGTGCTAACAATGTTGCCAAATTATCATCCTGATGAATATGTACATCACTTTCACGTGCCAACTCAAGGATTTTTTTGGCAACCTCACCAAAACCCGAAGCCAGCACCTTGGGGGCTGCTTGAGCATCGGGTGAATAAGCAAGTGCTACTGCGGCATATTGATTACGCACAAATAGCACCAAGATATTTAAACCGATAGCAAAACATAGCCTCTACTATCGCCATATAAGCTTTGCACTTAAATTCAGAAGAAATCGAAGCCTTTATAGATTTGATACGAAAGCTTTTAATAAGAGGCAGGCACTGTTTGCAGAGTCAATTTCCACGCCATATGCTTACTACGACACTAAAAGTCGCATGGGTAGATAGCCTTCTCCCATTCAAATTCTAAGGGAGCCATGCATGAATAGCGAAGAAACCTACCGACTAGAGAGTTTAATAAATTCTAAAGATGAAGAGAGTGAAGAATGTAATCAGGGTGTGAAAATTCATACTTTAGAGGACTACTCTGCTTCAGTGTATGACTTGTTACAAGAAGCCTATCAAGACAAAGGTCATCGTGATCATTATTCAAAATTCACATGTGAAATAAATCAGAATATCAAGTCTGGATTAACAAAATTTGATGCTGAACATGGAAATTGGATTGGTGGGAATCTGGCATTATTAACAGGTTCTTCTTGGGATTCTTTGGCTGCTTGCAGCATGAATATAGCGTCTCACAATATAGACTTAGGCGTTGAAGAATCAAATAGTAACGCTAGCTGTTTATTTTTTTCATTACGTAAGACTTCACTCATGGCGACGCTTGCTTTTTGTGCTTTCCAAGCAGGTTTTAGCATACAAAAAGGCAGAACTGGGGAGCTTGATGCTGATGATTGGAGAGAACTGGCATCACTTACAAGCAAAGTGACAGAGATGTCGAATCTTTTACTTATCGACAATTCAAACGACATTAGAACTTTGAAACCTGTATGTTATCAATTGCGCAAGAGGCTACATTTAAAAGTTATTGTCATTGATGGCTTTGAGCTGCTGAATTATTCACTCAATCAAGATGATCTTTATTATCAAAACATAGGTTCTTATAAAGACAAAGAGTATGCAATGCTATTGAAAGAGCTTAAAGAGCTCGCCGTTGCATTAGATGTGTTGATTGTTTGTACCATGCTTAGTGAAACAAGGGCATGTACTATTTCAGGCTCGGCATATGCCTCATTCACGAACCATCTAAGGTTTGCTCCAGATACAGTCATGAATGTTAATAGTGATCTAAGCAAGGTTGGCATTGGGAAGCATACAGTTCCGCAAGAAAGCTTTAGCTGCAAATTAATAAAAATCTAAAATTTTAACCCAATAAAACGAGGAGAAATGTAATATGAAAAAAGATGATGTGGAGTGTCGTGAATATACGCCTGCGTTCCCGAATTTAGTCACAACTGATGGTGAAGGTGTTTACACACTGGAAGTTGATAGCACGACCTTGATGAAAGAGGGAAGATATACGGATGAGGAAGTCGAGAACCTTATTCAAACGCTGGCTGCGCAATGGGTGCAACATCATGAATATGATGGACATGGAACGATTTGGCACTGGGGCTCGCCAAGTGTGAACTTTGGGCATCAGGGCTACTCAATATTTTTTGTATTTTTGGGAATGCCTGAATCATTTAGGGAATATATCAATACTGAAATGAAAGTATTGAAGGAATGTGTTCGCGTAACATCTGACTGGCTCGTTCCTGACCCTGCTGGTGGCTGGGCTGTGATGTGTCATATTGAAGATAAAAAAGTTTGGCATCAGTTGGATCATGTTTTATGGCAAGAAGTGAAATTAACGGAGGAATTTGTAATGAATGAAAAAGAGCAGAACCAATGCGAGGATATTGTTGTATATCAGCAATCAAAAATGGATACCGTTTACTATGATGGTGATGTGGCAGAAGAAGGTGATGATTGCGAAGTGAAAATTGGCAATGGAGAGATTGTCGTTTCCTACGAAGAGGATGGTGGCTTTGCTGTGTATAAAGGCGAAGAAGTTTCCGAAGGTCATTTTGTTCTTGAATATCCTGAAAATAAAGGCAAAGCCAGTTTGCACAGATTTGCCAATAGCAATACTTTGGAAGGCTTTTGGGTTGAAGGCGGAGTCAAAGGCTTTTGGAGGATTTATTTAGAGAAATAATAGCCTTCATGGGGTGAAGCTCCTTCGCCCCTCGGGGGAGAAGGTTGGGATGAGGGGGAAGCAAAAAACATATCTCAATAAGAAACACCTTCATAAACCCTTACCCCAATCCTCTTAAGACTGAATATGATGCGAAAAATTTCCTGATTCAATACGCTAACCCTGAATAAACACACCAGACACCATATGTCGCAAGCTGTGTGAGCATCAATCCATCTTAACGATGGAGGAT
>JALUXZ010000267.1 GCA_027018935.1 Mariprofundaceae bacterium | reverse complement strand
TTCTTATCGACTTCTTCCCCATTGTTTTCTTTTTTATTGCTTTCAAAACGTACGACATTTATGTGGCCACAGCGGTATTAATTATAGCCTCCTTGATTCAAACCAGCGTACATTGGATTATGCACCGTCGCTTCGAAAAAATGCATGTGATTACCTTGGTATTGGTCTGCGTATTTGGTGGACTTACATTGATTTTACAAGATGAAATGTTTATCAAGTGGAAACCCACCGTGATTAACTGGTTATTCGCAGCTGCATTTATTGGCAGCCAATTTATCGGCAAGAAAAGTATCATTCAACGCATGATGGGCGATCATATGGCATTACCCGCCAATATCTGGCTACACTTAAACATCGCTTGGACATTATTTTTTATCGCTTTGGGTTTTGCCAATTTATACGTCGTTTACAATTTCGACACCGAAACATGGGTAAATTTCAAACTATTCGGTTTATTGGGGCTTACCTTTGTGTTTGTCATTGCGCAAAGCCTGTATGTTGCTCGCTTTATCAAAGAGGCTGAACAAGATGATAAAGCAGATACCCAAAACTGACACAACACACCACCTTCAACTGACTTTTTTTGTCACTCTGCCTAAAAAATATGTTAAAACCATTGAAATAAGCCTTGGCACAAGCGTTGCAATGGTACTAGCAACGCCGCATAAGACGGCGATAAAATTATATTTCTTGGAGGAAATATTTAATGTTAACAAAAATGAAAAAACAAACTGAAAAGGGCTTTACCCTGATCGAATTGATGATCGTTGTTGCGATTATCGGTATCTTGGCAGCAATCGCGATTCCGCAATTTGCTTCTTACCGTACCAAAGCATTCAACTCAGCTGCGATGTCTGACTTGCACACTGCTCGTTTGGCTGAAGAAGCTTTATTCGCAGATTACCAAACTTACGGTGCTAGTGTTTCAGCAGCTGGTCTCAATTCTGCAACAGCTATCGCAGCAGGTGTTGGGGGCGCTGCAGTGACTGCATCAGCTACCGCTGGTTCTGAAAAAGGTTTTATTGCAGGTTTGGTTGTAGGTCAGTCTTCACCATTTTCTCTTAGTAAAGGTGTAACACTGCAAGCTGAAATGGATGCCAATGCTACTGCAACCGTACCAGCTTCTTTTGCAACAGTTACTGCACAACATGCACAAGGTGATAAAGTATATGCTGCTGAAACAGATCAATCTGGCACATATCAGAAACCTGTAACTGTTGGTACACAGTTCGCACCTGTTGGTGCTGCAACTGGTAACCTTGATGCTGCTAGTCCTTTTGCTGTAATGTAAAAACGAAGATTCCCTTCTTTGGAATCACATCAAGAAAGGGCGCGCCTAAACAGCGCGTCCTTTTTTCTTTTACCCTTCATAGAGAGTATCCATGATTCAATTTGATCAAGTCCATAAAACATATCCCAAACAAATCAACCAATCACCTGCCCACCATGCGCTAAAAGGCATTTCACTATCCTTAAAGCAAGGCGAAACACTTGGATTGATTGGTCAAAATGGTGCAGGCAAAAGCACCAGTATTCGCCTTTTAATGGGTTATATCCGTGCCGATCAAGGCAGCGTTCAGATCCTCAATGATTCACATATCTCACCAAATACCCGAAAGCGCATTGGCTATTTACCTGAAACATCCAATTTTCCACCGAATTTAACATGCATGGAGTTGCTCCGTTTTGCAGGTCGCTGCTGTGATATGAGCAAGCAGGATATTGTAAGCCGTTCGGAAGTATTGCTGCAAAAGCTTGGCATTTGGGATGCCAGAAATCGTAAGGTAAGTGATTATTCCAAAGGTATGCGCCAACGCGCCAGCTTTGCCACCGCCCTGATTCATGATCCTGAATTGCTTATTCTCGATGAACCCATGTCTGGGCTTGATCCCATTGGTCGCGCTGAAATCATTGCATTGATACAAGATCTTCAAGCACAAAATAAAAGCATCCTGTTTTGCTCCCATCTTTTGGATGATGTGGAGCGCATTACCAACAAAGTCGCCATTTTGCATCAGGGCAACATGCTCTACGATGGCAAGATTGATGCCTTGATTCAAGGCGATGAAAGCCTGCAGGATGCCTTTGTCAGGATTGTAAAAGGTAGCGCATCATGAATCGTATCATCGCTTTAGCACACATCACCTTTCTAAGCGGTCTGCGCCGCAATGCTGTCTGGGGCTTATGCCTGTTTGCATTATTATTGGAAGTATGTGGCGTACTGTTCATGGATTTCTTTGGACGAGGCCTGGGTCGCGTTATTTGCGATTTCCAATTCTCCATCATGTGGCTTGCAGGCATGTTATTTATTCTTTTTTATGCCGTGCAAGCGCTGGCATGGGATGATGAACATCGAAGCATTGATAGCATTTTAGCGCGACCTATTACGCGCGCTGAATATGTATTGGGTAGCATGTTGGGGCAATCCTTCTTGCTGCTGTGCTTTGAGGTGCTGCTGGCTGGTTTGGCACTGGGGGAAATACTTTGGATTAAACCCAGCATCGACGAGATGTATTTTCCTGTCTTTTCATTGTCGCATTTCTTGCTGACATGGCTTGGCTTGCAAATGATTTTACTCGTACATTTGGCAATCGTGTTGTTCATATCTTCTGCTATTCGCGGAGCATTCCCTGTGATGCTACTGACCCTTGCCTATAGCCTTATTTGTTCAGGGTTACCCGTTATTCGCGAATCATTGCGGCAGGCAGCCGATGTTGGCACCCAAGGTTTGGGGCAATTGTTGCAGTTCATGAGCATGCTCTTCCCTGATTTCTCCACGCTTGATTTCAAAAACAGCATATTAAACACGCAAAGCTTTGAACTGATGGACATATTGCTGCCTTTTGGGCTTCATAGCATGTACATGGTCATCATTCTTGCCTTTGCTTGCTTGGTTTATCAACGGAAGGACATCGTATGAGCTGGAAGCTACCAGCGGTGATTAGCATGCTCTGCATTCTGCTCTATAGCATGATGTTCTTTAGGGTTGATGAGCTCAATCAAAATCAAACCCTTAATCTAAGCCCTTCGATTCCCACTAAAATTTTGAAGATTGTTGGCCATACCTATCTGGAACAATTTCTGGCTGAATACTTATTTATCAAAACTGCCGTATATTATGGCGGCTTATCAGTGAAACCTACGGATGAAAATCTTGATCTTATGGCAAATCATTTCGAGGCTATCAGCGAACTGCATCCCCCCATGATTGATACCTACTACCGTGCAGAAGCCGCACTAGCACATCGCGGCTCGGATCATGTCAAACAAGCCAACATCATTCTTGAAATGGGGCAAAAAGCATTGCCCGATGAAGTTGCTCTACCCTTCTTTGAAGGCTTTAATTATCTCAATCAATTAGAGCAACCAAAAAAAGCAGCCCATATCCTTCAAATAGCAAGTCAAATTGATGGGGCTCCGCGCTGGCTAGGGCATCTGGCGAGCATCCTCATGGCGGATGAAGGCAATATTCGCAGTGGCTTGATGTTATTAAAAGGCATGTATGCCAGCAGCCAAGATGAGCAAGAAAAAGAACGCTATAAAAAAGATATTCAGGCATTTCAGAAAGCATGGATTGTTCAACAAGCACTCCTGCATTATCAACAGCAACACGGTAAAGCAGCAAGTACATTGGATGAACTGGTTCCCAATTACCTCACCGCCTTGCCAACTTTCAATGAGAAATATACACTAAAATATACGCCACCAAGCTTATCCTTAAGCCATAGGAAACCATCATGATGAAACAACCCTATCCTCGCCCCTCACTCCGTGGATTCACACTTATAGAACTGATGATTGTCATCGCCATTATCGGCATCTTAGCCGCCATTGCTATTCCAACATATTCCGCATATAGAACCAAAAGCTTTAATGCCGCAGCTATATCTTACATACATTTTATTGCCTCCTCAGAAGCAAACTACCAAGTCGCCGAGCAACTAAGCATAGCAGTCCCCCCCGGTGATGGTCCTGGACCAACAGGCATTATCCCTGGCACAACCGTGCCATCAGGTGTGGGTTATGTTGTCGGTGTATTTCCTGTTATTGGTGTTGATGCCAAGTCTGGCAATACGACAGGAATAAACTTTGTAGCATTTACAGGGCATGCCCGTGGCAATCGAGTCTATGCAGTAGATTCCGTCAAAAAGATACAATATCGGCAGAAAAAAGCCGCTGCCGCCACGCCTGCAACGGATGCAAAAGGTGAAATTATCACAACCTTCCTACCCGTCAATTGGGGAACTTCGCTTTAATTTCTACTGCTTATTGGTTTATTTAAGGCTTTTTCACTTCTTGTGCATCTAAAGTGCATCATAAATTGAAGTATCTGCGTTCATATTTAGATTTACCATCATGCCCGAGTTATTTTATCGGGCATCCACGGACGATTCCAGTTTAAAAGACAATGGATTCCCGTAAACGCAGGGATCCAGCATCATTAAATTACGTATTGCTTGGGCGTTTTCAGTGCAGCCACTGCCTAAAGAGCGTGTAGTGCAAAACTCTCTATTCTTAATATCACAAACATTTTCCTTTATAAAATAACAAGGGCGGCTAAAAAGCCGTCCTTGTGCTCACC
Organism: Mariprofundaceae bacterium; assembly: GCA_027018935.1. Classification (GTDB taxonomy): domain Bacteria; phylum Pseudomonadota; class Zetaproteobacteria; order Mariprofundales; family Mariprofundaceae. The sequence goes on along the minus strand of JALUXZ010000267.1, from coordinate 865 downwards.
ATACATCAAATAATCTACTTAAAATTAGATTTTGCCCGCTTTTACAGCATCAAAAAGAGCTTTTGCCGCACCGTCAGGATTACTTTTAATTAGTTTTTTGTATTGTGCCGTCATCATGCCTGCTTTGCTTTTCCACTTACTGTTTGCAGTAATCACTTTTCGATCAGCTACATTAAAACCGCTTTTAAATACAGCTGCCAATGCATCTGCGCTACCATAAGCTGCAACAACATCTTTCCAAGCTGGTCCAGCCTTTTTCTTTGTAACACTGTGACAAGCTTTACATTTTTTAGCATTGAATGGTTTTATATTTACGACAACGCTTGCTGCCATTGCGCTATCTGTTGCTCCAGCTACCGCAATTTTTTTCGCCGAGCAAGGATTCACTTTCACCTTAGCTATTTTTTCACGACATGGATTTCCCTTCGCAACAACACTTGATGCTTTTTCTTTCACACTTGCAGGCATTGCACTACTTGTTGGCGCATCCACTGCAGATCTTTTCGCTGAACAAGGGTTCACTTTCACCACTGCCATTTTTGCACTACATGGATTCACTTTTGCTACGGCACTTGAATCTTTTTCATCTTTTGCTAACGATTGAGCAACCGTTTGTGATGCCTCTAAGGTTTGCGATTGTAACGCTACTGCTTGCCCATCTATCTTTTTAACATCTTGGGTATTCGTTTCATTCTTAACAGTCACGGGTTTTATGTTGGTCGCTGTGTTTTTTTCATGGGAAACTTTCTGTGAAGCATCATCCCCACATCCAGCCAAACCTATGACTGCAACAAGACTTATAATCATTATACGAAACATTGTTCTCTCCTATTTTCTATCTCAAAGTTTTCTACAAACAACTTCA
>JALUXZ010000266.1 GCA_027018935.1 Mariprofundaceae bacterium | reverse complement strand
TGATGGATACAGCCCTGTAACAGCAGCGGCAACAGGTATACCTGGGAATATTGCTTGTGCGCTTGATAGCAATGCAAATGGTAGTGGAAAAAATGTAATCAGCTGCGTTTTCCAAGCACCTGATGGTACGAGCAGAAGCATGGCGAACGCATTTTTAACGCAACGCTAAATTGATGAATACGAACTATATTTTAGATAAAAACGGAGTAAGTATGTTGAACAGGAAGTGGGTAAGTTATTTTATGAATATGACGTTCATGCTTATTGTGCTAGGTGTTAGCTCAGCGCATGCAGCGATTGAATGGCAATGGACAAACCCAACGCCTCAAGGCAATGCGTTGAATGGTGTGGTTTATAATGGAACCAACCAATATGTAGCCGTGGGTGATTTTGGCACTGTGATGACAAGCGCAGATAGCTATACATGGGTGAATGGTGCATCAGGCATTACCAATGCGCTTAATGATGTGGTTTGGAATGGAACGCAATATCTGGCTGTGGGAGATTTTGGTACGGTATTGCGAAGTACGGATGGTTTGAGTTGGGTGGCAAGCACAGTGGGGAATGTGACATGGAATCTAAATGCAGTGATTTGGGATGGTGCGCAATATGTGGCTGTAGGTCAGCTAGGTAAGATACTCACCAGTGTGGATGGTATCACTTGGGTTACGCAAACATCTGGCTCGTTAAGTCAGTTCAATGATATTGTTTGGACAGGTACGCAGTATGTTGTGGTTGGTGGTTCAGGTGCAGTTTTTACTAGCTTAAATGCCACCACATGGGTTCAGCAAACTTCGCCACTTACAAGCAACCTGAATGGGGTGGCATGGAATGGTACGTTATTGGTCGCCGTTGGAGCCTCAGGCGCCTCCATGAGCAGCCTTGATGGCATTACATGGACAAGCATTGCCTGGACTACCTTTGGAATTCCACTATATGATGTAGCGTGGGATGGGGCAAAGTTTATTGCTGTTAGTGGCAGTATTTATTATTCAAGTATAGATGGTAACTGGGGCGGAGCAGCATCTAATGGTGATTATAGGACTACAACGTATGCGATTTACCCAGCATTGGGTAGTTGGATTTCAGTGGGTTCTGGTGGCCGCATTTATACAAGTTTAGATGGTGTGAATTGGACTGCAAGGTTTTCAGGCATGAAGGATTCAGTGGTGGGGCTAGCGAATAATGGAACGGTTACTGTAGCATTGGGAGGGAAATGTAATTTTATGACAACGGCAGATGGTGTTACTTGGGCAACGTATGCTTCAGCCATGCCAGCATCAAATAGTTGTAAAGATATTATTTGGGCATCAACAACCAATCAATTTGTGGCTTTAACATCAGGCTTTTCTGGAGTAGCTAAAGGTAATATTTACACCAGTCCTGATGGTATCAACTGGACATTGGTTTCAACAACAGGCCCGATTCGAGCTGAGAATATTGCTTATTCCCCTACAGCGGGATTTGTTGCTGTGGGCAGCCCTGATTTTGTTACAGGTGAAATTTGGAGCAGTACAGATGCGATGACTTGGACGAAGCAGGCGGTACCCAACGCCCTCAATGATGTTGCTTGGGTGAACAATCAATTCATTGCTGTAGGGAAAAATGGTGCAATTCATACCAGTGCCGATGGCATCACGTGGACGACACAAACTTCAGGAAGCGCATCGCATCTTTATGCCGTAGGAGGTAATGGTAGTATCTATTTGGCAACGGGTTCATCAAATACAGTGTTGAGCAGTGCTGATGGCATATCATGGCAGCCACAAACGATAGCAGCAATTGCTCTTACATCATGGAGTGGTGGGCTTGTATGGACGGGTAATCAATTTATGCTTAGTGGACAATATAATGGTGATGCCAAAATGATGAGCAGTGCCGATGGCATCACTTGGGTGAGCAATAATCTGATTACGAACACCTTTCTAGGTGCGTTGGATGTTTTTGCAGGCAAGGTATTGGCTGGTGGTAACTATGGTACGCTGATCTCAGGAACAAATATTGACGTGGTGACTACCATTACTGCAGGGTCAACCGAAGTGACTGAGGGTGGAGCAACGGATAGCTTTGATATGGTGCTCACCTCGGCACCATCGGCTGATGTGACGATTACTTTATCAACAGACCCAGAGGTGACGTTCACACCAGTACAAATGATTTTCACACCATTAAACTGGAATACACCGCAAACCACGACCATCACAGCTGTGGACGATGCAGTGCCAGAGCCAACGAAAAACATTGTACTCACGCCAAGTGTAGCATCTACGGACACACGCTATCATGCATTGGTTGTACCTGATATTGCAGTCACTGTGTTTGATAATGATACACCAGCAGTAAGTGTCACGCAGTCAGGTGGTTCTACAGCTGTGATAGAAGGTGGGGCTACGGATACGTATGATGTGGTGCTGGCAACAGTTCCAACGGCCAATGTGAATATTACGCTGAGTATTGGCTTGGCTCAAGTTACAACCGATGTCTATACGCTGACCTTTACACCTGCGAATTGGAATATGCCACAAACCGTGACAGTCACGGCTGTGGATGATGCAATAGTTGAAGGTGCACACAGTGATAGTATTACACATACCGTTGCTTCGGCAGATTTGAACTATGATGCGATTGCAGCGCCCGCATTAAGCAGTATTACTATTGTTGATAATGATTCAGGAAGTGTGTTGATTACTGAATCAGGCGGTTCTACAGATATTGCAGAGGGTGGAGCTACGGATAGTGTGATTGTTGTGCTGGGTTTGCAGCCAAGCGCAGATGTAAGGGTATCTCTAAACCCAGATTTCAACAATCAGTGCACAGCTAGTGCTAGTCCTTTAACCTTTACACCCGCCAATTGGAATACACCACAAACCGTAACTTTTACAGCGGTTGATGATGGGGTTGTTGAGGGCGCTCATACTTGCACGATTAACATTATTCCGCGCTCTAGCACGGCAGGCTATAACCTGATTGCAGTGCCTAATCTTATCGCTCATATTACAGATAATGACTTTTTGGGCGTTACGCTCAGTGAAAGCGCAGCTTCTACAGATGTTGCAGAAGGGGGAAACACAGACACTTACGATGTTTTCCTCAATTCACAGCCGCAATTGAATGTGACGGTAAACATTGTGCCTAATGCGCAAGTGAGCACAAATAAAGCATCTGTAGTATTTACACCTACTAATTGGAATACGCCACAAACCGTGACCGTGACAGCAGTTGATGATGGCGTTCAGGAAGGCGCACATACAGGGATTGTGTCGCATAATGTTACAAGCACAGACCCTAGTTATGCGGGTTTAGTTGTTGCCGATGTGGCTGTAAATATCACGGATAATCTACCTCCTGTGATAACCTTGGTGGGCAAGACGCCGATGACAATCACAGTGGGCGATGCCTTCACAGACCCGGGCGTCACGATTACAGACGATACTGATGTTGGGTTGGTTGCTACGGTAACAGGTGCTGTGGATGCTAGCAAAGTAGCAAGTTATACATTGAAATATAATGTTTCCGATGCTGCGGGCAACGCTGCAGTCCAAGTCATAAGGGTTGTTGATGTGGTTGCTGTAGGTACAACGACTGACCCTTATGCATCCGAAAGTAGTGGAGGAAGCGGCGGTGGTTGTGCCGCTCCTGTGCAATCAGTCGCTCAAGGCTTTGGCTTGATACCCATGCTCTTGATGATGTTTGCTGGTTTAGGGTTGGTTCGTCGCAAAGGAGACTAAGCACTTAGCCTCATTGCTAAAATATAGGTTGCTTCAAGCCCTCTCCTTTTCAGGAGGGGGCTTTTTTACTTATTGAACAGTTGTGCAATGCTAACTGGAATGGTGTCATCCCGATGACAACCACCTTGGGCGATACTTTTCCAGTATCAGGAAACTCTCCATATCAGATACCCCTCTAGCAACAAGCGAAGGTGATGGAGTATGTTTTTTGCATTTTGTTTGGCAGTCAATGGGATGAGGTATACCTTCTGTCTAATTTTGTAGGACTTGGAGGTGTTGTATGCTCAAAGGTAATATGGTGATAGGGCAATCGGGTGGACCCACAGCGGTGATTAATCAATCCTTGGTTGGGGCAGTGCTTGCGGCACGCGAGCAAGAAGCTATTACGGGTATTTTGGGTGCTAAACATGGTCTTGCAGGTATTATGGCGGAAGATTTTATTGATTTAACTACGCAATCGGTTGAACAACTTGAAGAAGTGGCAACTACACCCGCAGCGGCTCTTGGCTCTGTGCGCCTTAAACCAGGTAAAGCAGAATGTGAGAAAGTATTTGAAGTGTTTAAAAAACATGATGTGCATTTTTTCTTTTATATTGGTGGTAATGATTCAGCTGAAACGGCGCATATCATTGCTGAAATGGCAAAAGAGGAAAACTACGACTTTTGTACCATGCATATCCCTAAAACCATTGATAATGATTTAAGAGTGACCGACCACTGCCCAGGATTTGCTTCGGCAGCACGCTTTGTGGCGCTCGCATTTATGGGCGATGATAGAGATAACAAAGCGTTATCGGGTGTGAAGATTAATGTGGTGATGGGGCGTGACGCAGGTTTCTTAACCGCAGCATCAGCTTTGGCAAGGCAGGCTGATGGCGATGGCCCTCATTTGATTTATTTGCCTGAGACAATATTTAATGTGGAACAATTCAAAGCAGATGTAGCAGCTCAAGTGGAGAAACATGGTCGTTGTGTGGTCGCAGTATCGGAAGGTATTGTGGATGCAGATGGTCATCCCATTGCCACCAGTGGCGAAAAAGATTCACATGGTAACCTCCAGCTTTCAGGCACAGGTGCTTTGGGTGACACATTATCAGCTTTGGTGAAAGAAGCATTGCCAGCAGGGGCACGTGTTCGCGCGGATACATTTGGTTATTTGCAACGCAGCTTTCCAACGATTGTATCGGATGTGGATGCCAAAGAGGCTCGTGATGTAGGTACATATGCCGTGGATCATGCTGCTAGCATGGGTGAAAATGGCTCTGTAGCTATCAAACGCGAAAGCAGTAAACCTTATACAAGCTCTTATTTTGTCACACCACTTTCAACTGTGGCGCGTGAAGCTACATCCATGAAAGCTGAATACATCAATGAAAAAGGTAATGATGTTACCCAAGCTTGGCTTGATTATGTGGCTCCGCTTGTGGGTGACTTGCCCAAAATGGGTAGATTGTAAGTAGAAGTTTTATGGAGTTCAATTGATTAAGTATCAAGCAGAGTTTGAAGGTTATTTAAAAGAAACAAAACTTAAGGGCAATGAGAGCGTGGATGACATTATCAAGACGCTAAACAATGTGTCCAAACATTTGGGAATCAACCTAAGCTCCAAAAACCTTGGTGCGAATGAAGATATGAATGACTTTATGAAAGAGTTAACCACAGCAGGGAAGTTGCACCCAAAGGGACTCAAACAATGCAAAGCTGCGATGCAGTATTATGTTAATATGGT
>JALUXZ010000265.1 GCA_027018935.1 Mariprofundaceae bacterium | reverse complement strand
ATAACTATAAGTTTGATAGATGGAAGAAAAACACTGACTTCCCTATGTATGAAACAAGGGAAGTCAGTAGCTTGACTTTAGCTCGACAAAGTCAGTTTTTTAGTCTGCTTCTAAGTATAGGTAAGTTAAACCACCACTTACGCCTGCACCACTACTGCCTGAGAGTGCAACAGGTTGTAGAGAGATGTTCTTTCTACCACCACCAATCAATGCTTGTGCACCCATACCTGCACCAACAGTTGCAGAGCCACCACCACCAAAATATTTTCCAGCTAGTTGATGGTTGCCAGCTTTAATATTTGCTGCCATAACGGTATAAACCATGGTAGTTTCACGGTCAAAAGAGACATCAAAACCTAAACCTACACCAGTTTCACCTTTGTAGTGTTCTGTTTCACCTATATTATCTTTAAATACACATTTGACATCTTCTGTAGAGTGAATAACCAAACTTAGAGAGGAGCCAGGTACTGTTTTGCAAGTTAAAAGACCCACACGTGTTCCTTCTGTGGTTCCTGCAAGTGCTAACGCAGGCATAGCAATAAATGCAAGCAGCACGATAGACAACGTGTATTGTGTAATGTTTTTTAGATGTATCATAACATACCCCCTGTTGAATATAAACTTCATCATTGAATGCAATGATGAAGTTGCCATAAATTATTATAGAGTATATTTGTAGAAATTGTAGCCTAAATGTAAGGGCACCTCGAAAAACCTCGCACGAGTTAAACGACGTTGATTTTCGCTCATAGCAAGGCGCAATAAAATGAGTCATAGCATCGCTATTATCCATTTTGTTCAACGCCGCTAGGGGTGAAAAGCACAAGTTTGGCGAAGTACCGAGGTTTTTCGAGGTGCCCTAACTATTCAGCATAGTTTATAAATTGCTCTGTATCTATTCAGATTGACTTAAAGTTACAGTTTGGACAGGGTGCGAAACCAAAAAAATAGGGCTTATAAGCTATTTCTATTTCCTCAAGGAATCTGAATATGACAAACAAAAGTGTAGCAACGCATGAACTTACGGATGTGCCATGTGTTGGCAAAACGAGTGCAGATCTAGTCAAGGGCATGCAACGCCATTATTTACGGACATTGGGTCAGCATACTGCGAGCCAGTCGCCACATTATAAATATCAGGCATTGGCACTGACCATTCGTGATCGTTTGATGGAATGTTGGAAAAACACCAAAGATGCGTATCAAGAACAGGATGGTAAACGCGCTTACTATTTATCTTTAGAGTTTTTGATGGGTCGAGCGTTGGGTAATGCTATTTTGAACTTGGGTTTGGATAATGAAGCCGAAGAGGCCCTGCACATGCTGGGTTTGGAGCTTGAAGAAAAGATTGAAATGGAACGCGATGCTGGTTTGGGTAATGGCGGTTTGGGTCGTTTGGCAGCATGTTTTATTGATAGTTGTGCAACCTTACAACTGCCTGTAACAGGTTATGGCATTCGCTATGAGTATGGCATGTTTCGCCAGTTGATTGAGAATGGTAACCAGTTAGAAGAGCCTGATCATTGGTTGCGCAATGGCAATGTGTGGGAAATTGAACGTCCTGAATATACTCAACGTATCCATTTTGGCGGTCGTAGTGAGTATTATCATGATGATAACGGTGATTTGCGTAGCCGTTGGGTGGATTCCCATGATGTATTGGCAGTACCTTTTGATACACCCATTCCAGGCTTTAAAAATGGTACGGTAAATACCTTACGTTTATGGAAATCCGAAGCAACTGATGAGTTTAATTTAGGCGAATTTAATTCAGGTGACTATGCAGGTTCTGTTGCAGATAAAAATGAAGCTGAACATATTTCTATGGTGCTTTATCCCAATGATGCCAGTGAAAATGGTAAAGAGTTGCGTTTGCGTCAGCAGTATTTCTTGGCATCGGCGAGTATTAAAGATGTGTTGCGCCAATGGGTTGAGCAGCACGGTACAGATTTCAGTCAATTTGCTGATAAGAATATTTTCCAACTCAACGATACGCACCCGACGGTGTCCGTTGCTGAATTGATGCGTATTTTGATGGATGAATATCGTTTGGAATGGGATGAAGCTTGGGCGATTACCAGTAAAACAATGGCTTATACCAATCATACGTTGTTGCCAGAAGCATTGGAGCGTTGGTCTGTACATTTGTTTAGTCGTTTGTTGCCGCGTGTATTGGATATTATTTATGAAATCAACGCGCGCTTCTTGAAAGTATTGGCAGAAAAATGGCCTGGTGATGTGGATCGTCAACGTCGTATGTCGATTATTGAAGAAGGTGATGTACAGCAAGTACGTATGGCATATTTGGCAATTGTAGGAAGTTTTTCGGTGAATGGCGTGGCGCAGTTGCATTCGGACTTGTTGGTTGAAGGTTTGTTTAATGATTTTTATCAATTGTGGCCTGAGAAATTTAATAACAAAACCAATGGTGTAACACAGCGTCGTTGGATGGCTTGGTGTAATAAGCCTTTAAGTAAATTGATTACTGATCATATTGGCGATAGTTGGGTTACACAGTTGGATGAGTTAAAGCAGCTTGCGCCATTGGCAGATAAGCCGACTTTTCGTAAACAGTGGGCGGCATGTAAGCTTGAAAACAAAGAGCGTTTGGCGGCTGTTGTTGAAAAAGAATGTGGGGTTACATTTAGCCCTGATGCTATGTTTGACATTCAAGTGAAACGTATCCATGAATACAAACGCCAGTTGCTTAATGTACTGCACGTGATTCACTTGTATGATCGTATTAAACGTGGCGATACCGATAACTGGACGAATCGTTGTGTGCTGATTGGTGGTAAAGCAGCACCGGGTTATTACATGGCGAAACAAATCATTAAATTGGTAAGCAATGTTGCCAATGTGGTGAACAATGACCCAGATGTTGGAGATAAGCTTAAAGTTGTATTTTTTCCGAATTACCGTGTTTCAGCGATGGAAGTGATTGCACCCGCAGCTGATTTATCTGAGCAGATTTCAACGGCTGGTAAAGAAGCTTCTGGTACGGGCAATATGAAGTTCATGATGAACGGTGCGATGACCATTGGCACACTGGACGGTGCAAACATTGAAATTCGTGAAGAAGTAGGTAATGAAAATTTCTTCTTGTTTGGTTTAACAGCCGAAGAAGTAGAAGCAACGCGTGGTCATTATAACCCCAATGCGATTATTGAAGGTGATGATGATTTCAAACGTGTGATGAACTTGATTGAGTGCGGACATTTTAGCCAGTTTGAACCTGGTTTGTTTGCATCCATTACAGGCTCTATTCGTTGTTCCGATGATCCGTGGTTAACTGCGGCTGATTTCCGTTCTTATATCGATGCGCAACAACGTGCTTCATTGGCTTATCAAGATAAAACAGCTTGGTTGAAGATGAGCATCTATAATACGGCTTATAGTGGTAAATTCTCTACAGACCGTACGATGCAAGATTATAATCGTGATATTTGGAATCTAGAGGCGATTGCACCAAAGGAAGAGCCTTGTTTAGCCTGATTGACTGAGACGAGATGTTGATTAAAAAAGGCGAGCCGATTGGCTCGCCTTTTTTGTTTGTATCAAATGTGAGAATTTAGTATTAGCGATGCAAAGCCTCAAAAATACGTTCTGCTAGGGTATTTGAAATCCCTGATACTTGCGCTAACTGGCTGCGGCTGGCTTTTTTGATGCCATCAATGCCACCAAAGTGTTTGAGAAGTAAGGCGCGTTTGGCCTCTCCAATACCTTCAATAGCATCGAGTTGTGATGTGAACATCGCCTTCTTTTTACGCTTGCGCATATATTCACCAGCAAAACGATGGGCTTCATCACGAATACGCGCCATCAACAGCAGCGCAGGGCTATGAATTCCAGGTTTTAGGGAAGTTTCACGCCAGGATGGCCAGAGCACTTCTTCGCCGAGTTTGCGACTAACGCCTTTGGCAACACCGACTTGTTTTAAATCCGACAAACCCGCCTTTTGTGCTTCATCCATAGCAATCGCCAATTGTCCTTTACCACCATCAATCAACATCACATCAGGGCAGGGGATGCTTTTTTCAACAATCGCACGGTAAAAGCGTGATAACACAGCTGCCATTGCCGCATAGTCATCACCACCTGTAAAATCATTGGAGCCAGCTATTTCATCCAGTTGATAACGACGATAATATTGTTTCTCTGCACCGTTCCAACCACCATAAACAATAGCTGCCACGGTTTGTTTGCCTCCCAAATGTGCATTATCCACTGCGGCGATGAGTTTGGGTGTTTCATCCAGTTCAAACAGCTCTTTGACCGCTTCAAAAGCTGGCTGTTGATTGCTAGTGCTTCGCCCTGCTTGCTGTTGCTCACCTGTACGGCGAATTTCCTCAAGCCATTGTAAGCGAGCACCGCGTTTGGGGGTGCGTAAGGTACAATGTTGTTTGGGTTGTAATAGTGTTGTGAGCTTTTTAAGTTCATCCAATAAAGCTGGCTCACATTGAAGAATTACCTCTGTGGGAAGGTGTTCGTGTTGATAACGCTCAATGAATAATGATTGCAGTATTTCAATGTCATCGGCATCCACAGCTTGTTTGATGCGAATATGATGGGTGCCTAAGTTACATGCTGCACGGCGTACACCCATGCTGATAGACACAGATTCAGGGCGACGAAGAATCACGATGGCATCGGCATCATCGGGTAAATCACTCTGTTCATTGCCTGCTAAAATAGTGCGTAATGCCTTGATTCGATCACGAAGACTGGCAGCAAGCTCGAAATTCATGGTTTCTGATGCGGTCTGCATATCTTGTTGCCATTGGCGTAAGATGGATTGGTTTTTACCTTGCAAAAACTGACGTGCATCCTGCACTTGCTGCATATATTCAGTTTGTGTCACGATGCTACAACACGGGGCAGAACAGCGACCAATTTGATGTTGCATACAAGGGCGTGTGCGATTGTTAAAGGTGCTATCATTGCAATCTCGTAACTGAAAAATGGACTGCATACTGTGCAATGTTTGATGTACCGCCCCTGCATGCGGGAATGGTCCGAAATATTCACCTGCTTGATCGCGTTTGCCGCGATACATATCCAGTTTGGGGTAATATTCATCGCTTAATAAAATATACGGATAAGATTTGGAATCTTTGAGCAATACATTATAACGAGGTTTGAGTTGCTTGATAAGATTGTGTTCAAGTATCAAGGCTTGCGCTTCAGATGCTGTGATGGTGAACTCAATGGCACGGATCAATACCACCAAAGCTTGGGTGCGTGGTGATTCAGGTTTGCGTTGAAAATAGCTGGATACACGTTTGCGTAAATTCCGAGCTTTACCGACATACAACACCTTACGTTTGCTATCGAGCATACGATAAACACCAGGCTCACGCGGTAATTGGTTGAGTGTAATTGGCGGTTCGACCCACATGCTCAAACCCTTATGATAGAATGAGTAAAAGTCTATGTGTGATTTATGATGTTATGTGTAACGAATAATTATGCTGCGGAT
>JALUXZ010000264.1 GCA_027018935.1 Mariprofundaceae bacterium | reverse complement strand
AAGAAGAGGTGAAGTTATATGAAAGCTAAAGATTTTGACCAAGCCTTTGAGCAAGGTGAAGATATAAGTAAACACTTGAATTTAAACACGGCACGCAGATCAGAATTAGAGCAAAAGCGTGTAAATGTTGATTTCCCAGTTTGGATGGTTCACCAATTGGATAAGGAAGCCAAACGGCTTGGTGTAACGCGACAATCCATTATTAAAATGTGGCTTGCGGAACATTTAAAAGAAGCTGCATAATCTTTCAATCTAGTGAGTAAAATCAATAAAGACCAAGTCAAAGATTATGCCCAACGTAAAGGCATGAATTTGTATGAAGCGGAGCGTTGGTTGTTACCGAACTTAGGCTATTAATTTTATATGAACGGCATGGAGTCAGTGGTGTATACTTTATGAGTTATGATGAGCATGATGCTGAAATGGATGCTATGGCGGACGCTTTTTATGAGGATGTGGGGAAAGAACTATATCCTGAGCATAAAGAGCAAGCGATAAGTACATTTATTCAAGATCGAATGCGCTCTTATTATTTAAAGAACCCTGGAATTATCCAAGCCCCATTTGAATGTTTCTTTCATGCTGGTGAGTGTAGCGATATATCATCCAGAAGTGCTTTAATAATATAGAGGGCACCTCGAAAAACCTCAAAACTTCGCCAAACTTGTGCTTTTCACCCCTAGCTGCGTTGAATAAAATGGGCAATAGCGATGCTATGACTCATTTCATTGCGCCTTGCTATGAGCGAAAATCAACGTCGTTTAACTCGTGCGAGGTTTTTCGAGGTGCCCTACACAACATCAACTGAATTATATTTAAAGTCAGTTATATTGAAACCAATGTTATATGGTATGTTTCACAATGAACTTGTTGCCCAATTAGTGGTGGAAACAACAACTAAACAATTAGGATTAGACCGTTATTGTAAGCTTATAGAGATGTTGTGTACTCAAGCCGATCAAGGCGAAAGAACCCATTTAGCAGCTTTAGACTGGAAGTCATTATGGGTTGACCTAAAAGAAAACCAAATGATAAGGAATAAAATTATACATCAAGGTCGCCAAGCAACTCAACGAGAAGTAGAGGTCGCACGAAACTTAGCTGTAACGGTTCTTACCAGGGTGGTAGAGCCTGTTTTGAAAAGCCTTAATATAGGAATCGATGAAAGGAATGCTGAAAAAACAACTCTTTTAGATAACTTGAAAAGCCAATAGTAGTGAATAAGGGGACGCATACCGAATGGCACTAAGTTAAGCATTTTGTAACTATTCAGCACCACTAAAAATTCGCCTAAGAATGTTGAAAAATAACACCTTCTTCCTCCGATGCCTCTAACCGTTATAGCTTAAACTGCGAAACATGTTTAAGCCAAAGCAACACTGAATAAAATTACTTCATAGCACAAAATGGAAATGACTCATTTTCGGTGAAGTGCAAGGCAACGCTTCACGTAAAATAACACTTTATTATACCCTGAAAATCCCTTAAAAACGTTGGAAATACTGTATGAGTCGCTTAACTTAGTGCCATTCGGGACGCTACCCTTTTAGCCTAAATACCTGTAAATACAAAGTCTAAAGCCGCAATCATATCTTCTCGATGAGCTTTTAAGTTATCAATGGGTTTGCCAAGCATGGCTGTCGGAATACCAGCAAGCTCGGCGGTGGAAAGCACAAGTTTTTCGTTATTGATTTCAAGAGTAGGGTTTAGGTGTCTTGCTGGTTTGGGTATGGATGCCACGGTGTGCAAAGGAATGACGACTCTTGTTGCTAACACATCCAATAAATCAGCCTGCACATCCAAAAGGTAGGGGATATTGTGGTTGGTTTTAGTGTTGGGGTTAGTATAAACGTCAAACTGAGCCATTAGAATTGACGCAAGCCATTGCTAAATACACCTTTTTCTTCAATTCGCTGGTTGTAAGAAGCAACGGCACCTTGGTTATCTTTTAGCCATGCCTCTTGCTGCTTTTGCCGTAATACTTCGATTAAAGATGTTTCTAATGTCTGTGAAAGGTTTATTTTCAAGCTTTTAGCTTCATCAATCAGGTGTTGATTGATACGGAGATTGACAGCTTTTTTTAATGGTTTACTCATATTGCACCTCAATAGAAGCTACAGGGTATGCGCATAGTATATGCGTATAATTCATAAAGTAAAATCTAAGTCTTTTCTAATACAGGAATTCGGGGGACGCTACTTTTTTAGTCTGAATACATAAGAATTCAGAACTAAATAGCCCCCCCCCCTTTTTTTTTGTGATAAAGGCCTGCTTATTGGGTTAAATGCTGTTCATAATCCATACGCTCATGCAGGATATTTACAATCACTACAAAGGGACCCTCGAAAAACCTCGCACAAGTTTGGCGAAGTACCGAGGTTTTTCGAGGTGCCCTCTAAATAGCATGAGAAATTCCACAGCTCTAACACTGCCTGTAGCAAAGCAGGCTGGGTGAGTGTTTATGGTTTTATGCTGGTGATTTGATATTTTTGTAATTCTTTGGGTACATACCAAAACTCACTGTTGTAGCCGATACCAGCAGGGGCAGGTTTGATGCCCTGAAAGCGTTTATGGACTACAGGAAGTGAATAGGGAGCATACAAAAATACGACGGGCACATCATGATAAATTTCTTGTTGCATGATGTCGTACCATTGTTTGCGTTTTTCCTGATCAAAGGTGCGTGTGGCTGCCACCAACGCCTCATCAACTTTGGCATTGTTGTAGCTTAAAAAGTTAAATTGGCGAGCCCCTGTTTGCGATGAATGCCAGATATTGAATTGATCGGGTTCAGGGGTGAGAGACCAACCTAGAATCACGGCATCGAACTGCCGTTTGTTGATGAAATTTTCAATAAATGCTGACCATTCAATAAGCCTTACATTGACTTTTACTCCAATTTGTTTGAGTCGCTGTTGAATAATAGTGGCAGTGTCAGCACGTTGTTTGTTGCCATTATTGGTGATGATGGTAAATGAAAGTGCTTTGCCAGCCTTGTCGAGATACCCATCGTTATCTGAATCAGTCCAGCCTGCATCGGCAAGCATGCGTTTTGCCTTGTTGGGATTAAAATTTCGAGGTTTAAGTGATTGGTTGACCCAAGATGTACCTGGCTTATAGGGCGAGGCAATAATTTCGCCTAGTCCGAGCAATACACCATCAATGAGCTCTTGCCGATCAATGGCATAAGCAATGGCTTCACGAACCCGCTGGTCTTTGAAAAGTGGGCGTTGAAGATTAAAACCCAAGTATGTGTAGACTGATTGAAGGTATTTATAACGATCATAATGCTCTTTTAATACCCTCTTGCTTTCAAATAAACGTGAATATTGGGTGGGCGTAAGCCCCATTTCATCAATATGACCCGCCGTAAGCTCTAAAAATTGCGTAGCTGAATCGGGGATAATGCGGGTCATGCGTTCTGCAATCCATACCTTGCCAGCATAATAGTTGGGGTTGGCTTGAAGTGTAATCGACTGTTGGGCTTGCCAATCTTTCAGCATATACGGGCCCAGTGTGGCTTTGGGGTGACGTGCCAAGTCCGTTTGCATAATATCTTCATCTTTAAAGATATGTTTGGGCATGATTGCCAGCCCTGCCCATGTCGAAAGTGCAGGGGAATAGACTTCGGCATAGTGGACAATAAAAGTATGCTTATCTGGCGTTTCAAAGGCAGTAACTTTGGCGTAATCAGATTTGTAAGCACTTTGGGTGTGTTTATCTTGAATTAATGCCAATGTAAATGCGCAATCTTCCGATGTGAAGGCTTGTCCATCGTTCCATGAGATATTAGGACGAAGATGAAAAATAATGCTAAGCCCATCTTTGGACACTTCCCACGATTGGGCAAGTTGTCCTGTAATATTTAAACTTTTATCAAATTTTAAAAGTGGCTGATATAACCAGCCTGCAATCTCGTGGCTGGCACTGTCACCTGCAATCATGGGGATGAGTGTCGAAGCATCGCCAATCGAGGCGGTAATCAGCCGATCACCAAAAGCTGGGCTAGCATTGCTTATGCTGTCATATGAGATGCCTGATTGTGTGTCAGGCTCAGATGAGCAAGCTGTGAGTAGTCCCAGTAGCATGAAAATAGAGCACAGGTGAATTAAATGCGGGCGAGAATCCATAATCTATCTCCGGGGCGAATGATTGAATGCTTAGATAGCTGGTTGGCGCGGGCAATGGCATGCGTCGATGTTCCAAAACGTCTGGAAATGCTCCATAAAGAATCACCTTTATGTACTTTATAACGAATACGACGACCTTGGGATAATAATGGGTTGTTTGCTGCCGTGGCGCGTGCAAAAGAATAAGCAGGCACGGTAACAGAGCTGCCAATTTTTAAAGTATGTGGAAGTTTGGGGTTGAGCTTGTGGAGATGGGCAAGGGTGGTGCGGTGTTGGCGTGCCAACTTCCATAAAGAGTCGCCTGCGCGAATCTTGATTTGAATATTTTTTGGGCGGTGGAAGTTCTGCTGTTCTTGCAATGATAGAAGGTTTTCTTCAGGGGCATGGATTGTGACATCATGACGTAAATATTGGCTATAATGCAAGCCTGGATTGAGTTGAAATAAAAGCAAATCTGGTAGTTTAGATGAGTGAGCCAGTTGTTTAAGATCAACAGGGGCGGATAGGGTGATGGCTTGTGTGGGAATAGGGGCTGGAAAGCTTATGGTTTGCATGTTGAATAGCGCAGTCAGCCCGATGATTTGGCGCACATAATTGCGTGTTTCTACGGGCACAGGCATATTTTCGATGCCATCGTGCAGTGTCCAAGCTTGCTTTTTCAAGCGTTTTGAAAGTCCATAAGGCCCCATATTATACGCAGCAAATGCCAGTGGCCAGTTGCCAAAACGTTTGTATTGGGTTTGTAAATATGTAACAGCAGCACGGGTTGATGCTTCGACATTGCGGCGACCATCTTTGTAAGGGTCTTTTTTAATACCAAGATGCTTTGCCGTACCAGGCATAAGCTGCCATAGACCCATCGCACCCGTGCGAGATAATGCGTATGGCTGATAACCTGATTCTACAATGGGAATAAGCTGCAATGAAAGTGGTGCATTCATGCTTTTTATGGTATCGATAAGTCGTTGGCGCACAAAGGTTGAACGCTTCATGATACGTGGCCAATGCGGCAAAATGTGTTTTTTTGCAGAGGCTTGGGCGCGTGCAATATCTTGGGCTAGCAGCCCTTGTAGGAAGATGTCTTGTGGTATGTTTATTGTGTGTTGTTGTGTTTTTTTTATTTTTTTTATTTGGGCGGCGGGTGTTTTTTTCAAGCTGCTATCGATACTTAAAGATACGGGCTTTAGAGGCTGTGAGCAGGCATTGAGCATAAATAATATGGTGGTTATAAATAATATAAGCATGGAGGGTGTTTGAAGGAGCATGGGCGATAGGCTAGCGGCTTGCTTTGCAAAGCATATGGTTATTTTTATGACTATATTTTGGTATCTTGATTGCAAGTACAGTTATTGTCTTGATTTTAATTAGTTAGGCGATTAAATTCACGTATGAAATCAGCTTTTTTAGAAAATAGGAGATAGGGTCTTTATATGTTACTAGCGCAACAGCGTCATTTGGTGGAAAGTGGAGTCGTCTCTCAAGAGCAGCTTGATGATGCTTTGCAAATGCAAGGAACTGAGAAAAAAGGCTTGCTGTTTTCTTTGCTTACGATTGATGAAATCGATGCAGATGCTGTGCTACACACGCTTGCGCGTATTTATAAAGTTCCCTATTTGGACGTTTCTGCTTTTAAACCCAGTGATGCAATTTTAAAGAAGTGCCCTGAAAAGCTTTGTTTGGATTTTGGTTTTGTACCTGTAGATGAGCAAAATGGTGAGCTGGTTGTTGCCACTGGCAACCCTATGGATTTTGCTTCTTTGGATGCGTTGCAATTTAAGCTAGGTGGGCGCGTTAAAGTAATTTTTTCACGTCCTGATGCTATTCAAAAGAAGATTCGCGAGCTTTATCAAGGTGATGCGGCTTTTGAAGATGCGATGTCTGGTTTAGAAGATAGTGGTGATTTTGAAACCGAGGAAGGGGGAGAAAAAGAGACAACAGATATTGATGCGCTGAAAAAAGGCGCAGAAGATTCGCCGATTATTAAATTGGTGAATGGTATTATGGTTCAGGCGATGAAGATGGGCTCCTCGGATATTCATATTGAAGCTGGTGAGCGGGAGACTGTGGTGCGTATGCGTGTGGATGGTCGCTTACGCACAGCTCTGAAATTCCCTGTAAAAGCCCATCCTTTGGTGCTCTCGCGTATTAAAATCATATCGAACTTGGATATTTCCAATACAAGAACCCCGCAAGATGGTCGCACACGTGTAAAATTATGGGGTAAGAGCTTTGATATGCGTATCTCAACATTGCCGTCGATGCATGGTGAGAAGGCAGTATTACGTATCCTAGATAAAAGCGGTTTGTCATTGGATTTGGATATTTTAGGCTTTGAGAAGTTAGCGGATGAACGCGTGCGTGAGTGCATTGCTAGGCCGACGGGCGCAGTTTTGGTGACAGGTCCAACGGGGTCGGGGAAAACAACTACGCTTTATTCTTTTTTACATCATATCAATGATGCAGAAAGCAACCTTATTACAGTGGAAGACCCCGTTGAATTTCAGCTTAAAGGGATTAATCAGGTACAGGTGAATCCGAAATCTGGAATGACCTTTGCAGCCGCTTTACGGTCTATTTTGCGACAAGATCCAGATGTTGTCATGGTTGGTGAAATTCGTGATGAAGAAACGGCTGAAATTGCCTTGCACGCAGCCCAAACAGGGCACTTGGTGCTTTCAACATTGCATACCAACGATGCTCCTTCAACGATTTCTAGGCTTATTGAGATGGGAATCGAAGCTCCTATGCTGGCAGGCTCTTTAAATATGATTGTGGCACAGCGTTTGGCGCGTCGTTTGTGCCCGAAGTGTAAAAAGAAAGCCCGACCTGATGAGGCTTTTTGTGAACGCTTTGGTGTTCCTGATGATTTAGAATTTTACGAGCCTGTTGGTTGTAATGCTTGTATGAATATTGGTTACAAAGGTCGTCTGGGTGTACATGAGGTGTTGTATGTAAATGACCGTATGCGGGCCTTGATTGCGCGTGGCACGTCAGACCATGAATTGATGCAAGCCGCACGTGAAGATGGTATGTTCTGCTTGTTTGAAGATGGTTTGAATAAGGCATTGGCAGGCTTGACCAGTATTGCAGAGGTTGTGCGGAACTCTTCTCCGCCAGAAGAATTTAAGCTTCATGAATGCCTGAGTGAAGATGGTTGTTTGATGTCTTTGGGCGAGAAAGTGAAACTGCAAGATGTGGCGCGTACAAGTGTCTCGGAGGGTTCGGGTAAACAGACAATCTTGGTTGTGGATGATTCAAAAAGTATTCGTAATCTTGTAAAATTTGTATTACAGTCGGATGGTTTTGAGGTGTTTGAAGCTGAGGATGGTCAGCAGGGTTGGGATATGTTGCAGCGACTGGCACCATCCATTCATTTGGTGGTGACAGATTATGAAATGCCCAATATGACAGGTCCTGAACTGGTGACAAAAGTACGAAAAAACCGCTGCTTTGATGGTGTTCCATTGATTCTTTTGACATCACGCAAGGATGAGGATGATGAGGTTTTCGGGCTGGAATCTGGGGCAGATGATTATATTGGTAAGCCAGTCGAGCCGATGAAGTTGCAGGCACGGGTGCGTAAAGTGCTTGCTATGTATGCTCGTATTAGCGCAGCAGCTCAGGGAGGGCTTGGTCATGCAGGAAGCTGAGAAAATGGAGGTTGATGGGGCTTTAGAAGTGTCAGCTAGTGTGCCTGAAATAGATGTTTCCCATGTTGAGTTGATGCAGATTAGTATTGCGGGTGAACCAGTATTGATTGCAGTGTCGGACGTGTCTGAAATTATTCGTTTGCAGCCATTAAGTGTAGTGCCTATGGCTCCAGATCATTTGCTGGGTGTTTGTAATGTTCATGGGCAGATATTATGTGTTATTGATCCATGCCGTGTTATGCGCCTTGAAGGCAAGGCTGCACCTGATAGTCCAGCAAGTCGTTTTGTAAGTTTAAGGCATAAGGTCATGAATTTAGCCTTGCGGGTGGATGCAGTGTCTGAGTTGTTTCGTGTTCAAGAAAGTGAGCTTGCTGAGTTGGAGAAGGATTCAAATGCATTTTTTCGGGGTACTATAAGCATTGAAGGGTGTAGCTATCGTGTGATAGATACAGCAGCATTGTTTGCGTAAGTTTTGGCGTTTTGGTGGTTGATTAAAGTTATAAAGCATGCACAATACAGTACCGCTATATTGTGCATGCAGTTGTAATAAAGGGAAAACAAGAAAGTTTGTGGAGAGGGTTATGGTAGATAAGAAGAAGCATGAAGTGAAAAGTATTCGCCAGTTGGCGCAGCGTAATATTGTGATTTCGGTGCTTTTGTTTGCGGTACTGATTGGTACGGTGTTTGTGGCATTTAACCGTGCGGGTGATAGTGTGACTGAGCTATCGGGGCTTTATGGACAACAAACGACATTGGAGCGTTTTAAAGGTTCTTTGCCCAATGTTCTTTTACCTTTGAATGATTTTACACTAACAGGTAATAAATTGGATATTGAAAAAATCAAGGTGGCATCGGATGATTTTCTACGCCTTTATGGGCAAGTAAGTGAACTTCCATCTTTGCATGAAGAAGATGTAAAACAGCTGAAGGAAGTGCATGACCTGATGCAGGAAGTGATTAAAATCGCGAAAGACATTACCAGTGGAAAAATTCCCGCCCAAATGGCAAGTAATGTGACAGTCGTGGCTCAAAGTTTGGTGTTTGTGGCACAGGGTAAATTGAATGGTGTGGCATCACGTTTGGCAATGCAGCTAGATTCGGAACGTCAGGGTAAAGAAGATCAACTTGCAACATACTCACTTATCAATGTGGTAATCATTGTTTTTATTGTGATTGTGATGGCGTTCTTTAACCGAAGTTTTGTTACCAATATTTCAGGTACTATTTCTGAAATGGCAAAAGGTGTGACGGGTGTGTCTGATGAGATTTTGAGTTCAGCAGACAACCAAGCAACGGCTTCTAACACACAGGCAATGTCTGTGGCTGGGATAACGGAAGAGTTGGAGGACATGTCCGATGCTGCAAAGAAAATTGCGACAACAGCGGTAAGTGTGGAGCGAATTGCGATGGCGACAGCAACATCTGCAAAAGATGGTTCAGATGCGGTGAACGAGGCGATTGGCTACATGGATAGAATTCGTCAAGAAGTGACAACCATTGCTGAAAAAGTGACTGATGCTGGGCGTAAAGCAGAGCAAATTCTTGATTCGATTAGTTCGATTCAGGAAATTGCGGATGAAACCCATTTGTTGGCACTGAATGCCTCAATTGAGTCTGCGGCGGCGGGCGAATTTGGTAAACGATTTGCGGTTGTGGCGGGCGAAGTGCGTCGATTATCTGAGCGTGCAAGACAATTTACAGAAGAAATTCAAACAGTGGTGGATGATGTGCATGTTTCAACGCAGGAATCCATTGAAGTGACCCGTTCAGGGCTTGAGGAAGTGGAAAAAGGTGTGAAAATTGCCGAACGTGCCAGTGAAGCCTTGGGTAAAATGCAGAACATGTCTGAGAAAACAAGTCAGGCTGTACGTACGATTGCGCAAGCAACAGGGCGACAAGATGAGAGTTCGCAAGAATTTGTGCTAACCATGCGCCAAATTTCTGACTTACTGCAAGATTCAGCAACTCAAATGCAGAAGTCTCGTGATGCGTCGTATCGTTTGAATGATGTGGCAGCTGATCTGCAGAAACTAATTTAGTTGGGGCAGAGAGTTTTCCTTGGCTGACTTCGACCTATCCAATTTCTTAGCCTCTTTTTTTGATGAGGCTCGTGAACGCTTAAATTCGATGAATCAGGGGCTTGTGGCTTTTGAATCGGACGATTTAGATGCAGAGGGTCTCATTGCTTTGCGTCGGGATGCCCATACAATCAAAGGTTCAGCGTTGATGCTGGGTGTGAGTGATATTGGCGGGGCAGCTCACCTATTTGAAGATGTGATGGAACAATTGATTGAAAATCCATCATGGCACAACCCAGCGATGACCCAATTCTTGTATGATGTGCATGATGCGCTTGATGCACGTTTGCAAGATCCCGATAGCCAAGCAAATATTGAGCTTGAGCCATTGCGTGAAAAATATAATGCATTATTAGAGAATATTAAAGAAGAAGCTTTGCAGGATGGAGCAAGCGGAAGCGTTGGCGAAAACGAAACTGCCTTAGATGATGAATCAGATATTGTTGAAATTGATTTAGATGCTGCAGTAATGGGTGAAGCTGATGAAAAAATACCTGTGCAAGACTTTACAGGTCTGATTGGTGCTGATGAAGCTGACTCATGGAAAGCAGAGCGTGCTATACGCAAATCAGAAGATGAGTCTCTGGTAGAAGAAGAATCTGATGAAACATTTGATTTAGGTTTGGATGCATTATCTAATGAAGCAATAAAAAGCGTTGAAGATAGTGAAGTTGAGAAATTTGTATCAGAGCTGACAAGTGGTGTTGAATGTGAAGAAGAAGCCACTGTACAGGATGATGAGCTAACACCGCTGCCAGAAAATGTGTTTTCTGATACGGATACCTATCGTCCTGATATGACTAAAATTGAAATGACAGCGACAGCCCAACGACGTAGCTCGGGTCGTTTCTTGCGTGTGGATGCTGAACGTCTTGAAAATCTTTCAAACCAAGTGATCGAGTTAAGTACCGAGCAATCACGTGGTGGTGATTTTGAGAATGCTGTTTTGGGTATGGCATCAGAGTTGAGAGGGCTACAGCGGGAGTGGCGTTATCTATCGAAATCATTTTCTGACTCGGATGAAAGTAAACGTGAAGCCTTGATTCACTCGTTAGAACGTGGTTTTGAGAGTCAAATTCGTAAAATGCGGCGTTTTACCGAAGAATTAAGTGTATCAAAGCAGCGTACTGCATTGATACACAGAGATTTGCGTGACCAAGTTTTATCGTTGATGTTACGACCGCTGGATAGTATTTTTTCAACCTTCCCGCGCGCTGTACGTGATGTGGCTGTTCGCTTAAACAAACAAGCTCGTCTAGTGATTGGTGGTAAAACCCTAGAGATGGATCAAGGCGTGGCTGAATCCTTGGTTGAGCCTTTGGTTCACTTATTGAATAATGCCGTTGCACATGGTATTGAATCGCCTGAAGAGCGTAAGGCTCTGGGTAAGCCTGTAGAAGGTCAGGTTGCGGTTATTGCACGTTTAAGTGGTAGTGAAGTGCGCATTGAAGTTGTGGATGATGGACAGGGTCTTGATGTTGATAGAATTAAGGAAGTGGCAGTAGAGCGTGGTGTAACCACCCAATATGAGGCAGATAATATGAGTTCTGCTGAAATACTTGAAATGATTTTTCGCCCTGGATTTTCAACCAAGAAAGACGTTGATGCAACATCAGGCCGTGGTATTGGCATGAATGTGGTGCAAGATACGGTACGCCGTCTGACTGGTTCGATTCGTATCCATACTGAGAAAGGTCAGGGAACCCGTTTTATCTTATCATTGCCAGTAAGTATTGCTGTTCAGCAGGCATTGATGTTCCGCATGGGCAATGTGCGTTTTGGCATGTTAACACACATGGTTGAGCAAGCACTGCCATTGAATAAACAAGCTTTGAAATCGGGTGCGGGTGATAAAAAGTTTATCATGTATGGTAAACATCAAGTGCCTGTTGTGGATATGCGGCGTATGTTGAGTGGTGAAGGTGCAGATGCTGTGTTATCAAAGAATCCCAATGTGCTTATTGCTGAACATATTGAGGGTTATGTTGGTATTGTGGTGGATGAGTTGATGAGTGATATTGAGGTAGTGGTAAGAAACCTCGATCCTTATATTAAACGTTATCAACCACAAGGTTTGATGGGTAATACCATTGCTGATGATGGCTCTATTGTGATGTTGTTAGAGCCTTATGGCATTAAAGAAATGGGGCGTACTGCACCAGATCACATTATTGAAATTGATGTCAATGAAGAAGATAAAATCCATCGCAAGATATTACTTGTGGAAGATTCACTGATTGCACGTGAAGTAGAGAAAAGCATTTTTGAAAGTATTGGTTTTGTTGTGGATACAGCTATTGATGGTCTCGATGGTCTTGAAAAGCTGGAAACAGGCTCATACGACATGGTTGTAACAGATTTGGAAATGCCACGTTTGGATGGTTTTGGTTTGGTGCGTCGTATTCGTAATCAACCCAAATATGAGGATTTACCGTTGATGATTATTTCAACACGTGAAAGTGCCGAAGATCGTATGCGCGCTATGGAATCGGGTGCTGATACTTATATGGTTAAGCAGCATTTAAATGGTGATGAAATTCTGAAGAATGTACAGGCATTATTGGGTTCTGTAAGCGTTTCTGAATAGCGACACAAGTCGCGTTGCACCCCCCAAACAAATGAATAACAAAATGCAATACTTATGCATTCTGTTATTCAAGAATCAGCTAGTCTTATGGCTGTGGTAATCTTTCCAGAGCCTTGCGCAGCCAATGAAGATGGTTTGTTGGCTATAGGTGGCGATTTATCTATGGAGACACTGCTACAGGCTTACGCGCAGGGTTGTTTTCCGTGGTATTCAGAAGGTCAACCGATTCTTTGGTGGTCTCCAGACCCTCGTATGATACTTATGTTGGATGATTTTTATTGCTCCAAACGTCTTGCGCGTCGTTTAAAACAAAATCGTTATCGTTTTTCATGGGATGAGAATTTTTCACAGGTGATAAAGCAATGTGAAGAGGTTCATCGGGATGAAGGTGTTTGGTTGTTACCTGATATGCTTAGAGCCTATCAAGAGCTACACAGTAAGGCTTATGCCCATTCTGTAGAAGTGTGGGAGGGAGAGCTTCTGATTGGTGGTGTGTATGGTGTATTATTGAATCAAGTTTTTTTTGCTGAATCTATGTTTTCTATCAAACGCGATGCCTCTAAAATGGCCTTGGCGATGTTGGTTGAGCGAGGTAAACGTGAAAGCTGGAAGTGTATCGATTGTCAATTTTATACCGAACATTTAGCTAGTTTGGGTGCGCAAGAAATACCTAGAACTCAGTTTCTAGAGCTTATAAAAAGGTAATGTTAGCTTGCTTGACTCTGATTGCGAAGCTCAAGCCATGCATTACGTAGATATTCATAGCCAGACCATAGTGTTAATACGGCGGCTAACCACAAAAGTACCAGACCTGCTTGATGAAAATCAAAATCCATGATTTCAATATGTAAAAACAATGCTTCAATAGCAAATAATTGCATAGCAGTTTTCCACTTGCCCATTTGTGAGACATGTACCACTTTTGAGCTTTCAGCCAACCATTCGCGTAAAGCCCCAATGGTGATTTCTCGACCAATAATAATAACGGCAAGAATAGCAGGGGCATAACCACCTTCGACAAGTAAAACCAGAGATGTGGCGACAAGGAGCTTATCTGCAACAGGGTCTAAGAAGCGACCGAATGCAGTGATTTCATTACGGTTCCGGGCAAGATAACCATCGAGCCAATCAGTGAAACCAGCCAAAGCAAAAATAAAGGCTGTGGTATAATAATTCCAAGGATTCGGTGTAAAATAGAATGCGACAATGAGAAGCGGAATAAGAGCGACACGGGCGACAGTAAGTTGGTTGGATAGGGTCCAGTGCATAATGGCATTTATCCCTGAAATAGGGGCGAAGGTAAAGCATTTTTTTATTCCTTAGTCGCTTATACACAGTAATATTGGCTTAACTGCTTATTGTTTAAGGGCTTATTGCTTTATGCACAAAACCTGTGGATAACTTAGTGGGTAAGTAGATTGGAATTGCTGTAAATGAATGATATTTTAATCTTTTTTATTTCTGCCTAATTTATAACCAATTAAATTATATCCTTATATAACAAAGTATTAGGGGTTATTTTAAATGAATAGTGTGTTGTTTTTATGCTATGTTAGCTATGGCTTCTAAGCGGGAAGCTCTGCGGTGGATAAGTTCTAGCCCACATGATTCACAAATACTATCGCGCTCTTGCTTGCTGCTTTATTCGCAATAAAGCTTTCATTATTCAACACAGTTATAAATTGGTTCGTATCTGTTCAGATTGCCGCTGATTTGTTCGAGACCACCAACAGTAGGCGCTCTTAGGCGAGGCGGAAAAGCACAACTTACTGCTGTAAGTGAGCATTTTCTAACGCAGGTATGGGGCGAAGTTACGTATTTATTTCTCTCAAAGCCTCATAAGTCACAATAGAGCATGCCGAGGATAGATTAAGAGAGCGTACTGGTGCATCACTACGCATAGGGATTTTTATGGCGGATAATGTTTTTAAAATATTATCAGGCAAACCTCTGCTTTCAGGCCCGAAAACAAGTACATCATCCGCTTTGAATGTCACATCCCAAATTGTATTCGTAGCTTTGGTGCTAAGTGCATACCATGCGCCTTTAGCTTGAATATTCTGACGTAGTTCTGACCAATCATTATATTCTTTAACGTCCAACCACTCCCAATAATCCAAACCTGCTCGGCGTAATTGTTTGTCGGAAATTTCAAAACCCAATGGGTGAACAAGGTGCAACATGCAACCTGTGCAGGCACATAGGCGGGCAATGTTGCCTGTATTGGGCGGTATCTCAGGCTCGAATAAAACAATGTGTAGCGGGGTCAGTTTTTTTTGCATGTTTGTTTTAAAACCGTTGCGCTAATGATGTCATGACTTTGGATGTTAAACCCATCACCGTATTAATTGCTTTGGGTAGTGTGGCAGCACCTAAATTTTCTGCCAAAGTAGCGTGTCCAAGTTCATCTTCGCGCATTTGGGTGACAATCGCGCGGCTTCGTTCGTCATGTTTTGGTAAATCTTGCAAATGGCTATCCAAATGGCGTACAACCTGATGTTCTGTTTCTGCTAAAAAACCCAAGTTCCAACGATCTCCTGCAATACCAGCCGTCACACCAATCGCGAATGAACCTGCATACCATAAAGGATCAAGCTTGGATGGCTTGGCTCCCAATTCATCCAAGCGGGTGCGACACCAGTTTAAGTGATCACTTTCTTCGATAGAGGCATGTTTGAGTTGATCACGAATAGATGGGTCACGCGCAGTAATGCTTTGCCCATGATACAAAGCTTGGGCGGCCATTTCTCCAGCATGATTGACGCGCATCAAGCCCGCAGCTGTATGTTTTTCTTCATCGGATAGTTGATCCTCTGCGGAGCTTTCTGCTGGGTAGGTGCGCTGGCTAATTTGACGGCAAAAAATATTATTTAAAGCTTGGTCAATATGCCCAATCAAATGATCGGCGAGTGTGTTGTTTCTAAAAGATTTTGTGGGCATGGTTTAATCCTCTGCGGAAGCCTTATCGCGTGATGTTGTATTATGTAGGGCATTGATGCGCCGAATCATTTGCGGCAATATATTCATGTGATGGTGATTTAGGCGCATGCGCAATCTCGGTAAATGTGAAAAACATGCATCATCGTTGTGTGGCCAGCCAAAGACTTGCTCAATCTTGCCTTCATCCAAGACATCGGAAAATTCAGCATTAAGCCGTTCCAATGCATCATGTGCCAGAGGGTTTAACATGCGTAACAATATCCAATGACCCACATAACGAAAGCTGTGATAATTGCTGTAGAAATCACGAATATGTGTCGCTGCAGCTTCAATAGAATCGGTATGAAAGAGCAAGTCTTTATCCTGTGGACTAATCAAACCATCATGGGTTAAACGGCGTATCCATGAGCGAATAAAGGGCCCCCAGAAATCATCACCAGGTGCTTCGAGCAATACCACAGGGATGGGCGGGTTACGTCCTGTTTGTAACAGTGTCAGAGTTTCAAAGCCTTCATCCAAGGTTCCAAAACCACCTGGTGTGAGTACGACTGCATCACTTTCTTTTAAAAAGAATAGTTTGCGAGTGAAAAAATACTGGCAATCAAAGTGGCGGGGCGTGCCATCGACAATGTGGTTGGGGTGTTGTTCCATAGGTAAATTAATACCAATACCAAAGGATCGCTCTGCACCAGCACCTTCATTGGCAGCTTGCATCATGCCAGGGCCACCGCCAGTTATGACCATAAAACCTTCATCACTAATGGCTTTGGCAAAATCACGGGTTTGAATATAACGTGGTTCATCCTCAGTTGTGCGTGCTGAACCAAAGACACTGACTTTTCGCCATGCTTGATAAGGTTTAAATATTTCTAAGCCCAGCCGCATTTCTTTTAAGACCCGTGCCATCATTTTTAAATCACTTTGTGAATGATTGCCTCGTAAAAGCCTTAAGGTCTCAGTTAGAATATTTTGTTTGTAAACTTTATCTTCTTCAAGCGATAAAAAAAGCTCGTGTAAAAACCCCTGGATTTCTTCTTGGGAGTCGGCTTTTTTATTGGTCATTGCGTGCCTCGATAACCAAATCAATGCGGCGATTCATTTCGCGACCTTTAGCGAAATCATTGCTGGCAATAGGTCGCACTTCACCATAACCCAATGCCTTCATGGCACTGCTATCAGCACCTGCGGCAGCAAGGAAATCGCGCACAGCTTCGGCACGTTTTAATGAAAGACGTTGATTGGCTTTAAGATCACCCTGATCATCAGTGTGCCCTTCAATACGAAAGTTGCGATCGCCATAAATATCCAAAACATCTTTCACACGGCTCAATAAATCAAAGTAAGCCGCATCAATCTTACTGCTTCCAGGAGCGAATTTAAGGCTGGATAGGCGTAAAACAAGTGAGCCATCCAAATTCGCAATAATACTAATTTCTTTTTTCGGAAATAAAGCCTGAATACGTTTCTGGCGTTTTGTTTCAAAGGTTTCACGTTCAAGCTTGGCTCGAAATGCTTCTTTTATATTACTCAGCTGATTATCAGACTCATGGGTGAGTGAGGCACGTTGTTTTTCCAAAGCACTAGCGAGATCTGACGCATACTTGCTTTTAAGCTGTGTTATAGTGTGTTGAGATGCAATTTTTGTTTGTTGTAAACGATTACGTAATTGTTCAATAGCCTGAGTAAGCTCGTTGATGCTTATATCGTCTTGATGCAAGGGAAGATTTAAACTTGCAGCGAGTGTTTGGCGTTGCTTGCGCGCCTCTAACCATAACATTTCATGGCTGCCTTTATCACGCCGCCACATTTTGACATTGCTACTTATTTCTAGTGCCAACTCGGCAAGTTCCAATGCTTTGGCAGGGTGCTTTGGCAGTTGGCTGCTGGTACCATCACGGTATAATTTTAAGGTTAAAAGAGCTTGTTTGGCTTTTTCATAGGTGGTTGGGGCATAATATTTGGCATTTTTTGAAGCTGCGCGGGATAAAGTGCTACCCGTTGCACCAATGAGTGTAGGCAATGCTGCATCAAGGGCATGTGTGAATGCTGCACGTGCGGAGCTTGCGGCTTGTTGACTGATATTTAATTTCCCTACTTCTGCAGCATCAATCACTTCTTGTAATGACTGATTGGCATCTTGTAGTAATAAATTTGGATTGGGATCTTTCAACGGGTTGTTATCGTGGGGGAGTTTTTTAATCACTTCTTGGCTGGCCTGTTGTAAGCTAAGAAGGTCTTTAAACTGTTCTTGAAAATGTTTGGCATTGGCTTTTGCTTCTTGCAATGTGCTTTGAGCTTTGCGTAAGGCTGCCTGCGTTGCTTCTTGCTTTTCATCTTCTTTGGCTAGCATGGCAGCACCCAAATAGGCTTCGACACGCGAGAGTGTTGTTGCAGCGTATTTGGCATCGTTGCTTTTTTTGAAAAGGTTTAATTGTTGCTGCACTGACTCAATGGTGGTTTCAGCCTGTGTATTTTCAGCCTGTGTATTTTCAGCCTGTGTAGTTTCAGCAAGGGCATAGGTGGAAATAAGCAGAGAGAACGATAGGAATAAATACTTAAGCAAGGTTTAACATCCTTTCAAGCGAGAGTTTTGCCCAACGTTTTTGTGATGTTGGCACAATAATTTGATTATCATAATTGCCATCACGAATTGCCAATAATGTAGCATATAAATGCTGTGGATCGGTGCGGAACATGGTCGAGCACATGCAAACCATGGGCGATAAAAACCAAATGGGTTTATCAGGATATTGAATACGTAAGCGATTGACCAAATTTAATTCTGTGGCAATGGCGAATTTGCTGCCTGTATCAGCAGCTTTTACATATTGAATAATAGCCTCAGTTGAGCCAATAAAATCGGCTGTTTCGCAGACTTCGCGTGAGCATTCGGGATGTGCAAGAATTTCAATGCCAGTATGATTGTTGCGCATGGTATCGGCATGCTCTGCTTTGAAAAGTTGATGCACCGAGCAGAAGCCTTTCCATAAAATAAGTTTGGCATGCTCGATAGCTTCAGGGGTATTACCGCCCAAAGGCTGAAATGGATCCCAGATAATCATATCTTCTTCGGGGATTCCCATAGCAAGTGCCGTATTTTCGCCCAGATGTTGATCGGGGAAGAAAAGGATTTTTTCACGGTTATTCCAAGACCATTCTAGCACCTTTTGGGCATTTGATGAGGTGCAAACAATGCCGCCATGCTCGCCGCAAAATGATTTCAATGCAGCGGTGGAATTGATGTACGTGACAGGTGTAACACATGTATCAGGTTGAATAACCGTGGAAAGCTCCTGCCAACATTTTGAGACTTGCGCATCATTTGCCATATCTGCCATGGAGCAGCCAGCAGCCAGATCAGGTAAGAACACAGCTTGTTTATCAGATGTGAGAATATCAGCCGTTTCAGCCATGAAATGCACACCGCAAAAAATAATATTGGCAGCATCTGCACTGGCAGCTTGTTGGGAAAGTTTGAGTGAATCACCTGATACATCGGCAAACTCAAAGACCTCTTCACGTTGATAATGATGACCAAGAATCAAGACTTGATCGCCGAGTTCCTCTTTTAGTGCATGAATATTTTTAATGATGTCTTGCTCTGGGGTGTCGTATAACTGCTTTAGCAGTGTTTGAGTGCTCATAGGCAAATTGTTGTGCTGCGGCTTGATGATGTCAATGTAAACGATGACCTTTATTTAAGCTTAATCGACGATTGCTGCATTGAACCATCTTGTAATGGGGCTATAAAGTAGCGTGCGAATTATACGGGAGTAAAGGAAGAGGAAATGATGTGCTTTATCAAACCTCTAATGGCAGTGATGATTTTAGTGACGGTGGCTCAGATGCTTGCGGAGGCACTGTCTTATTTTGATAGACTTCGCACGAATTAAACAACGTTGATTTTTGCTCATAGCATCGCTATTACCCATTTTATTTGATATAACTAAGGGTGAAAAGCACATGTTTGGCGAAGTGCCGAGGTTTTTCGAGGTGCCCAATAGAAGGTGAGCCAATAAACTGTTTACTTAGCTTTATGGGTGGTACATTATATGGTACATTGAAGAGGTTTAAGCCATGATGACAATGACAGCAACAGAAGCACGAAAGCATTTTTTTGAATTGATTAAGCAAACCAGTCAGCGACATGAAACTATTGAAGTTCAGCATAAGTTGGGTAAAGCGGTGATTATGTCTGCTGATGATTATGAAAGCATGCAGGAAACATTGCACCTTTTATCACAGCCTGATTTTAAGAAAAAATTTAACCAGTCGCTTGAAGAAGCCGATTCTGGTGATGTAGCAAGCTTTGAAGAGGTGTTTGGAGAGCCTTTGTGAGTCCTGCTCGGTATCACATTGAATTGACCAAGCAAGCGCAAAAAGATGTTGCTAAGTTAACCCCCAAATTAAAAGCAAAACTCAAAGATATTTTGCGTTATAAAATAGCTGTAGAACCCGAAACAGGGAAGTCACTGACAGGTAACTTAAAAGGCTATTACTCGGTGCGTTTGAGTTTTCAGGATAGCATTGTGTATCGGATTGAAAATGAGCGATGCGTGGTATTGATTGTGCGTGCTAAAACGCATTATGGGGAATGAAGCGTAGCGTTGAAGTAGGGAAGCTATCGCAAAACGCTAGTGATGCCGTTAAACTTGGCAGTCTAATTTAGTCCAATTTTTGATTATCGAGGTTTTAAGCATGCCAACATACCGTTCTCGTACTACTACTGCTGGTCGCAATATGGCTGGAGCACGCTCTTTATGGCGTGCCACAGGCATGAAAGATGATGATTTTGAGAAGCCGATTATTGCGGTGGTAAATTCATTTACGCAATTTGTGCCAGGGCATGTGCACCTTAAAGATTTGGGACAAATGGTAGCACGTGAAATTGAAGCGGCTGGTGGTGTAGCGAAAGAATTTAACACCATCGCTGTGGATGATGGTATTGCAATGGGTCATGGTGGTATGCTTTACTCTTTGCCAAGCCGTGAAATCATTGCCGATTCGGTAGAATATATGGCAAATGCCCATTGTGCTGACGCCCTCGTTTGCATCTCAAACTGCGATAAAATTACCCCAGGTATGCTGATGGCGGCACTGCGTTTAAATATTCCTGCTGTATTTGTATCAGGTGGTCCGATGGAAGCAGGCAAGGTGACCATTAAAAATCGTGAGCAAATGCTTGATTTGGTGGATGCCATGGTGATGGCGGCTGATGATAATGAAACAGATGAAGATGTGGCGGCAGTTGAGCGCTCTGCCTGCCCAACATGTGGCTCTTGTTCGGGTATGTTTACTGCCAACTCTATGAATTGCCTGACAGAAGCTTTGGGTATGTCGTTGCCTGGTAATGGTTCGTTGCTTGCCACGCATGCGGATCGTAAAGAGTTGTTTTTAGAAGCTGGGCGCACGATTGTAGAGATTACCAAGCGTTATTATGAAGAGGATGATGCTTCTGTGCTGCCACGCTCTATTGCCACGTTTGATGCTTTTGAGAATGCTATGGCATTGGATATTGCGATGGGTGGTTCGACCAATACGGTATTGCATCTTTTGGCGTGCGCACAAGAAGCAGAAGTTGATTTCACTATGAAGGATATGGATCGCTTGAGTCGCAACGTTCCGAATCTATGTAAGGTTGCGCCTGCTGTGCAGCATTATCATATGGAAGATGTACATCGTGCAGGTGGTGTGCTGGGGATTTTGGCAGAGCTTGATCGTGGTGGTCTGATTCACCGTGACACCCGCACTGTCCACTCATCAACTTTGGGTGATGCCTTGGATGCCAATGATATTGTCAATGAAGCCAATACAACGCCACGTGAGATGTTTCGCGCTGCCCCGGGTGGCATCCCGACCCAAGTAGCCTTTTCTCAATCAGAGCGTTGGAAAACACTTGATACAGACCGTGAAGAAGGCTGCATTCGCAATGTTGAACATGCATACTCAAAAGAGGGCGGTTTGGCAGTATTGTTTGGTAATATTGCTGAACGCGGCTGTATTGTTAAAACTGCGGGTGTGGATGAGTCCATTTGGAAATTTACAGGCACAGCGCGGGTATTTGTATCCCAAGATGATGCCGTCAATGCAATCTTGAATGATAAAATCAAAGCGGGTGATATGGTTATTATCACCTATGAAGGTCCTAAAGGTGGACCAGGCATGCAAGAAATGCTCTACCCAACCTCATATCTGAAATCCAAAGGTATGGGCAAGGTCTGTGCACTGTTAACCGATGGCCGTTTCTCTGGCGGTACATCGGGTCTTTCCATTGGTCATGCTTCACCAGAAGCTGCTGAAGGCGGTGCGATTGGTCTGATTGAAGATGGCGATACCATCCACATTGATATTCCGAACCGTACAATTAACCTCGCAATCTCGGATGCTGATTTGCAGGCACGTAGGGATACTATGGAAGCCAAAGGGAACGATGCTTGGAAACCAGCGGGTCGTGAACGTGTGGTGTCCAAAGCATTACTTGCTTATGCAGCCCTAACAACATCTGCGGATAAAGGTGCAGTTCGTGATTTGGAACAGTTGAAATGAGCTAATCGCCTCTAAGTTGTTGTAATTTAAGGGCTTGAAAAACAACCCACAAAGGCTGTGGATAACTTTGTGGATGACTTCTATTTTTTCATGCTATATGTCACACTTAGACTTATGTGACATGCTGCCTATAATTTAAGCATGCATGCATTATTCTTTATATAACAGTAGCTTATGTTCTTATTCTAATATTAAAAAATCATGAAAATTTGTTTATGCAAGATATTTTATATTCTTGTGGAAAACTTCTCATATACGGTGATATTTTACTTGCATTATAGTATTTCAGGTTTTGAATTACCGTCATGCCCGAATTCTTTTATCGGGCATCCATGAAGACCGGTATATTGAAAAGCATGGTTCCCCGCATTCGCGAGGATGACGACCAGGCAACTCAATTCATGATTCACTATATATGAAAAAATGTCTACCGAGCCATGATTTTTCCAAGGCTTGTTTTAGGTGGTTGTCTTTAAGGTATTAAAAAATAAGTAGCTTTGAACCCTAATGATTCAAAGCTACTTATTGAGCAGTATTTTTACTTAGTCTATTTCAGCGTTGTGGTAAACTTTTTGCACATCATCACAATCATTGAGTGCTGCAAGGAGGTTTTCAAAGGTCTCAACATCATCGCCTGAGATTGGGCAGAAGGTTTGTGGTTCGTATGAAATATCATCCATAGCAAATTCAAGGCCAGGGAAGGCATCGGATAATGCAGTTTTAGCTTTGAAGAAATCTGTATGGGCTGCAAAAACTGTAATCATGCCATCTTCACATTCGATATCTGCCACATCGACATCTGCCATCATCAATGCTTCGAGTACAGCATCTTCATCCTCACCTTTAAATGCAAAGACTGCTTGATGGTCAAACATATGCGCCACAGCACCAGGACCACCCAGTTTGGAGCCGTTTTTCGTAAAACATTGGCGTACATCGGCAAAGGTGCGATTATTGTTATCAGTAAGGCAATCAACGATAACCATGCAGCCTGCTGGACCGAAACCTTCATAGCGTGCAGGAACGAAATCTTCACCCGCACCACCGAGTGCTTTGTCCAAAGCGTTTTTAATCACATGAGCTGGAACCTGATCTTTTTTGGCTTTTTCAATCAAACGGCGCAACGATAAATTGCCATCTGGATCCGCACCACCACTTTTAGCACACACATAAAGTTCGCGACCATACTTGGAATAAACCTTAGTTTTTGCACCAGCGGTTTTTGCCATATCCATTTTTTTGTTTTGGTAAGCTCTTCCCATATCAATTCTCTCTCAGTTATATTTAATGTTCGATATTAGTGTGTAACGTTGTTCTCTGCCATCAAATCAGCCGCATTGAATGTTTGACCGCGCAAGTCTTTGCTATCCTCGGATAATAATGCCAAATAAGCGGGTGTGATGCTTTCTGCCAAAGGCACTTCTGTTGGCAAAAGGCCTGGATAAGCGCGTTTGAATAATTCTGTGCGCACACGACCTGGATTGATTGTATTAAAGCGATACGGCTTATCAGGGTGTTCACCCTGCCACATCGCAGCAACATAACCCAAGGCACGCTTGGCAAAACCATAGGCATGCCAGTTGTTTTGGTTGTCATCAATCATATCGCAGCTAGTAAACACAATCGATGCAGCTTCGGCACGGCGCAATAGTGGTAGCATGATTTGGGTTAACATATTGGGAGCTGTCAGATGAATATCCAAAATGCCGCGAAAAACATCAGCTTTAATGTATTGTAAGGGGGTGCAGCGATCAAATGAGCCTGCGCAATGCACTAGCCCATCCAAATGTGGAATTTGATCTTTTAGTGCCAAGAATAACTTTCCGTAATCATCAAAATCTACGAGATCAAAGGGAATACAAAGACAACGACCACCAAGCTCTTCAATGCGTGCTTGGGTTACGCCCAATGCATCTTCATTACGTCCCAGCGCAATCACACTCGCACCTTCTGCGCCCAAAGCGGCTGCCACTTGTTGACCAATACCATCGGTCGCACCTGTGACCATGATGATTTTATTTTCAAAGCGTTTTGACATGCAAATCTCCCCATATTCCTCTTGCCGCGAGATATTAACCATAGACAAGGCAGAGCGCACATAGAATTTTATGATTAGCTTTGTGAGGGGAGGTGTTATGCTTCGCCTGAATCTATAAAATTGAACGGTAGAGGTAAGACATGGCAGAACATCAGTATATTTTCTCGATGCAGGGCGTTGGTAAAATCGTCGACGGTAAAAAAGAGATTTTAAAAGACATTTATTTATCTTTTTACCCTGGCGCGAAGATTGGTGTCTTGGGTTTAAATGGTTCAGGTAAATCGACGCTGTTAAAAATCATGGCTGGTTTGGACACAGATATTTTGGGTGAGGCACGCCCAGCACCACGTATTAAAATTGGCTATTTAGCGCAAGAACCAGAGCTTGATGAGAGCAAAGATGTGCGTGGTAATGTCGAAGAAGCGGTGCAAGATATGAAGGATGCCTTGGCAGAATTGGATGCCGTGTATGCAGCTTATGCCGAGCCTGATGCCGATTTTGATGAAATCGCCAAGAAACAAGCCAAGTTGGAAGATTTTATTGAAGCTGGTGATGGTCATAACTTGGATCGAAAGCTTGGTATTGCTGCGGATGCTTTGCGTTTGCCTGATTGGGATGCCGATGTGTCCAAACTATCGGGTGGTGAACGTCGCCGTGTAGCTCTTTGTAAGCTGTTATTATCCAACCCAGATATGTTGCTTTTGGATGAGCCAACCAACCATTTGGATGCGGAGTCTGTGGCATGGCTGGAACGTTTTTTGCATGATTTTAACGGCACCGTGGTTGCCGTAACGCATGACCGTTATTTCTTGGATAATGTAGCAGGCTGGATTCTTGAATTGGATCGCGGTAAAGGCATTCCATTTGAAGGCAACTATTCATCATGGTTGGAGCAAAAAGAGAAGCGTTTAGCCGTTGAAGAAAAGCAAGAATCATCACGTCAAAAAGCCATGAAACAAGAGCTTGAATGGGTGCGCCAAGGCGCGAAAGGTAGGCATGCAAAATCCAAGGCACGTTTGAAAGCCTTTGATGAATTATCAAGCAAAGAAGCACAAGAGCGTAATGCTACCAAGCAGATTTATATCCCTGTGGCTGAACGCTTGGGTGATATTGTGATTAAGGCAGAACATGTGGTGAAAGGTTATGGTGATCGTGTTTTATACGATGATATGAATTTTAACCTGCCACGTGGTGGTATTGTCGGTGTCATTGGTGCTAATGGTGCGGGTAAGACTACATTATTCCGTATGATTACAGGCGAAGAAAAGCCTGATGCAGGTGAGTTGACGATTGGTGAAACAGTGCAAATTGCTTGTGTCGATCAAAGCCGTGATGCACTTGATGGCGATAAAACTGTCTGGGAAGAAATTTCAGGCGGTACAGATACCATGATGTTGGGCAATGTTGAAGTGCCTTCGCGTGCCTATTGTGGTCGCTTTAACTTTAAGGGCGGAGATCAACAGAAGAAGATTAAGCTGCTTTCTGGTGGTGAACGCAACCGTGTGCATTTGGCGAAAATGCTTAAAGAGGGCGGCAATGTGTTGCTACTTGATGAGCCGACCAATGATTTAGATGTTGAGACTTTACGTGCACTCGAAGAAGCACTGCTAGATTTTGCAGGCTGTGCCGTAGTGATTTCGCATGACAGATGGTTCTTGGATAGAATTGCTACGCATATTCTCGCCTATGAAGATGAAGGGCATATAGAATGGTTTGAAGGTAACTTTGAAGAATATGAAAAAGATAAAGAACGCCGTTTGGGTAAAGATGCAACGCAGCCGCATCGGATAAAGTACAAAAAACTCGCGTGATTCATTTTAAGCTTACCCATAACTTGACATTTGTATCTATTCGGATACACTGAATTGTATGATAGAAGTTCGCCAAACTGAAATGTACGCTCGTTGGTTTGCAAAACTTCGTAATACGCGCGCAAAAGCACGAATTGATGTAAGAGTTCGACGATTGTCTTTAGGTAATGCAGGTGATGTGAAGCCCGTGGGCGGAGGTATATCGGAATTGCGCATTGATGTTGGTAAAGGTTATCGTGTTTATTATGTTAATCGTGGTGGTTGTTTGATTATCTTATTGGCTGGTGGTGATAAATCTTCACAGCAGCGTGATATTGAGAATGCCAAGGCGATTGCAGCCGATATATAGGAGTAGTGATATGGGTGAAACAACAAAAGTATGGGATGTTAGTGAGCATTTAACCAATCCTGAAGCCATTGCTGAATATATGACAGCCGTACTCGAAGATGGAGATCCTGATTTGCTGCTTGCAGCATTGGGTGATATTGCTAAAGCAAAAGGTATGAGCAAGTTATCAAACGAAACAGGGCTTGGTCGCGAAAGCTTATATAAAGCCCTCTCTCCAGGCGCAAAACCACGCTATGACACGATTTTGAAGGTTATGCGTGGCTTGGATATTCATCTAAGAGCATCGGCTTAAGGACTAAGGGAAAGTTGATGGAAAAAAGTATGCTGTCCCCGATTTAATAAATAATGAGTTAATAGTTACGAGGGCTTACATGAATATAAAGCCCGCGACAAACCTGCCCATAAAATTCCCCAAGAACTATTTGAACATATTTTTATATATTGACACGTATTATAGGATAACCATCTGAATGCTTTTCAATAACTTCAAGGTCATGGAATATAGCTGGTGCCTCAGGTTTCAATAACGATAGTAATTTTGTGGAAAAAAATCTCATTTCCAAATCTCCCTCTATAACCCCCCTAATTTTTAAAAAGTTTCTAATAGCCCTAGCGTTTGCTGTAACCGCGACTTTTGTTTCTGTGCAATTGGGTAATAAGCTTCTGGAAGTTTCTCTGATCAACCTTAACTCTTCTTTAGGTATCTCTCTTAGATTACGTTTACCAATCATTTTATTAATTGATTTATTATACACCTTTTTAGCAAGAGCCGTTTGATTATTCCACACCTCGTAAGCCAAGCTAGTAGGATCTAGACCAATAGGTGGTATAAATTCAGCATCACTTTCATCATGATACTGCTGGGACAATTGACTAAAAGAAAACCCAACTCTATGTCTCACTAATTGATGACTAAAAGAACGCGTAACACCTGTTACAAAAAAAGACCAAACAGCATGTTCTAAAATACTTTCATGACCATTTTTTATGATATTTTTAATGTAACTATTATTATTTCTTGGTGATTGTTTATCACCAAAGGACATATAGCAGACCCTACCAGAAAACTCCACAAGCTCATCTGCCTGCATTGCTCCATATGTCCTACTCCAGTTTAAAGATTCATTATCAAAAAACTCATTTAAGACCTCAAAATTTATTGAAGGTTTTGAAATTACACACTGCTGTCCGATGAAAATCACGCCAAGCCTAAACTTAATTGATTAAGATTTATCTCAGGTGGTTCTGGTGGGTCTTTTTGGAGTATTAATTCATCGATACTTCGCCTTTCCATGAGGGTTACAGA
>JALUXZ010000263.1 GCA_027018935.1 Mariprofundaceae bacterium | reverse complement strand
TACCATTACAAAAATGATAAATAAGTGCCACAGAAGCCAACCACAGGCTTAGCCGCCCAAAGGGCGCATGCAATAAAGCCACCGCAGCATCAAAATCTTGCGGCGAGCCTGTCATACCGTGTAATACCCAAAGATAACATGGCACAAAAAGCACCAAAACAACACCACTTGCACGATGCGCAATGCTGGCAATCATACCTGGAAGCCAGCGGTAAATAGATAACCTGGGTGATAAAGGAGCCTGCTTTATAGCCATTCTTAAACCCACCTTTTTTTAAACTTCCCGCATTGGACAAGCATCGTAGCAATAACTTACAAACAAAAGCCCACCCATGACATATCGTAGACTTTTTTAATGTCTTGTACAGTTCAAAGCTTTCTCAACCATGCACCCATACTGGAAGCCCCATAGACAAACGACGCAATTCACTTCTTTTTTCACGATAATCAGGCTCAAACTTCTCAACATAATGCCAAAATGCTGCCGAGTGATTCATATGTTTCAAATGTGCTAACTCATGCACCAATACATAACGCACCACCTCTGGAGGCAATAATAATAATTTAGCGTTCAGACTAATATTTCCCCGCATCGAACAACTACCCCACCGCGATTTTTGCAAACGAACAGATACAGCTCGATAATCAATTCGCATATCTGCGGCAGTCTTTTTCAACAAATCAGGCAAATATTCTTTGGCATATATTTTCAACCAATACCTCAACAATTCAGGCACAGCTACTTCATCAGAACAAATGGACAACTGCAACACTTCTTGTTTCCATATAAGAGCTTCTTTTCGATTTTCCACATAAACCACTTGAATTTTTTCACCTATTGCCAACAACTCAATATTGGCAGGAAGTGCCTCTTCCACCACAGGTGCTTGTTGCTGCATACGCATCAGCGTTCGAGAAATCCATTGCTGTTGTTGTAACACAAGCTTATCTGCCTCAGATTTAGCCATACCCAAAGGCAATACAACCTCGATCTGGCGACTTGGTTTAATCGTAATCCGAGCATGTTTGGCTCTAGCTGAAATACGCAGTTGATAACAAGGCTTGCTCACGCGAGGTTATGGTTTGAGGTAACGTGCCATGATAGGCAAAGATAAAATACGCGGCATCAATGTTTGCAAACACCATAAGACTTTATGCCGCCACCCTGGCACACAATAACCACCACCCTGAGCCAAGCTTTGCATCGCCGCTTCAATGACAATACTTGGAGAAGTGCTAAACAAACCACCCTTACCTTTGGGCGCACCTGACACCACACGAAAACCTGTTGGCGAAGGCCCTGGAGCCAATGTTACAATCCTCACCACTCCTTGAAGCTCAGCCCGCAATGCCTCACTCCAAAAGGTCAAACCCGCTTTGGCTGCACCATAAGTGCTCATATAGGGTAAAGGTGTTTCCCCCGCCAATGATGATACGTTAATCATAAATCCATTCTGACGCTTTAAGCGCGGTAATAAAGCATGGCTAAGCATGACAGGCGCAAGCAAATCAACACGCAACACATCCAATTGCGGCACACTTTCACACATTTCAAAAGCACCCCAAGTGCCAAAACCTGCGTTATTCACGATACCCACCAAATCATCTTCCTGCATAATCCTTTCAACAAGTTCATCCACACCTTTACGTGCCGAAAGCCCGCCCAACAATGTGCGATGCAATTCTGGTCGTTTTAGGCTATCCAGTGTCATTTGAAGGCGAGCTTTATCACGACCGTGTAACAATAAAGAGTAACCTTGCTCCTCAAAGGCTTGAGCAAACAACACCCCAAAACCACCCGAAGCACCTGTAATCAGCACAGTGCCTTTCATCTTATTTCCCTAATGCCAATCATACGACGTTGCCGCTTCTCAAAAGCCACAACCTCACGAACGCCATACGATTGTAATACATCCAAACACGCATCCATACCATGCCCTACTTCAACTGGCGCATGCGCATCTGAACCAAAACAAAAAGGAACACCCATCGCAGCCGCTTTTTTTACAATCCTGCTATGCGGATAAATTTCACCTACAGGTTTACGCAACCCCGCCGAACTAATTTCCAGCACGCTCTCCGATGCTTTCACCGCTTCCAACATCAGTGATTCCGCTTTATCCACACGTTTACTACCTGCGGGGGCACGCTGTCCAAATTTCTTAATCAAATCAGGGTGTCCAATGCTATCAAACATGCCCGTTGCGGCAGAGCGCGCCACCAAATCAAAATAATCACAATAAGCATCTTCAATATTAATCTGCTCCCAACGCACTTCTTCATCAGGATTATCAAATGCCCAATCACCAATATAGTGCACCGAACCCATGACATAATCCCATGCATAACCATCAATCATCATCTGCACATCCTCTTCAGTACCAGGATGAAAATCAGCTTCAAGCCCTACACGCACAGTAAGTTTTGCTGCAAATTCATCCCGAACACTTTCCACTTCGCGCAAATAATCAGGCAATTCATTCAAATCCATACGCCAAGCAGCATCAAAGCCACCAGGCATGGGTGAGTGATCAGACATGCCAATCTCTTGTAAACCACGTTGGATCGCCATTTCTGCATATTCTCGCACCTCTCCCACGGCATGATTACAGCGTGGAGTGTGCATATGATAATCTGGAATAGGTTGATATTTCATAGCCTAATACTAACACACAAGGGCTAAAAACTGGAAGCGTGAAATTGATATTTGACAGATGAATTTCTCACACCATAATCCGCGCCGTTCAGCGGTGCTAACGCGCTCTGAATGTGAAATTTGTTGTATGCGCCTATAGCTCAGTTGGTAGAGTAGCGGACTTTTAATCCGTGGGCCCCTGGTTCGAGTCCAGGTGGGCGCACCATTTTTTAATATGTTGACGCGGTCATCATTGTTTATATGATTCGCCGCGTTCGACCTAGGTCCCCATCGTCTAGTCGGCCTAGGACACTGCCCTTTCACGGCGGCAACAGGGGTTCGAATCCCCTTGGGGACGCCAAATATTTGGCTTTTTAAATCAAGGAGTTGCGAGAAATTGCAACTCCTTTTTTTATGCGTAAAAATAACGCGTGCAACCAATATGCAACCAGCACTATTTTTTCAGAAACTTTGATCTAGCTTAACATAAAATGCTGTTAGCTTCCCTTAGTAAGGTCATTTTTTTACAACTAACCTTGTCACCCACTATGATTCAAAGTAATCACTGCACACCAAAAAAATGGCTATTCATTAAGGATTAAATTTTATAGGATCAGCTATTAAATAATAGCTGGTTACATTTTTTAATATCTTTTTGCCAAACGAAATATCTCCATGCGAATTTTCACATCATTATCCGCTAAATGCTCCTGCAAGCAACCCGCATTCTTTTTCGCCTCACGAAGCAACTTATTCGTCCATTCCGTCATACCATAATGCCCACTACCGCGAATACCTGACGGCGAAAATTCAGCGACTTTTGTCCAAAAATCACTAAACGTAAATGCCATTTCGTACGGCGAAGCATCAAACAGCCGCTGACACCAATTTTTATCATAGGGCACAGCATCGGAATACACCGTACATCCTGCCAGCGAATCATTCATAGCCTTTGCCACATCAGCAGGATGTTCACCATGCTCATGCAGATAGCTGCGTGGGATATTGTGTACAGCTTCCGAGGCTACACTCCAGCCTTGCCACTCAGGCACATGCTTTGGATTGATATAGTGTGAATGAACAACATCACCCATATTCCAGGCAACCTGAATTGGGTAGCTATCCGACTCAAGTCCTGAAGCTTCAAAATCAATAATCGCAATCATGGGAGAAGCCTAACATTGGGGCGGACAAAAACAGTCACGATTACAA
The DNA here is from genome assembly GCA_027018935.1 of Mariprofundaceae bacterium. Taxonomy (GTDB): domain Bacteria; phylum Pseudomonadota; class Zetaproteobacteria; order Mariprofundales; family Mariprofundaceae. The sequence continues at coordinate 1,734 of JALUXZ010000263.1, read as the reverse complement.
ACAGGTAAGCTGACCATAAATGTCCAGCTCATATGCAGACTGCAGGCATGAATTATCAATCCCATTACACCCGCTCTCTTGCAAACCTGCTAAAACAGCAGATCAACCAATCGAACTGGCAGAATTTACCTGTTCGTGATGTTGTGGTGTATGCTATTCACAATGGCGATATGGCACTTTTTCAGCAGACCCTTGAGCAGCTTCCTTGCTGCTGCGAGAAAAAGGGCTGTACCACATGTGAAAAGCTCAACGAATGGGATGCTAACTCTCTGGTGTTCTGGACCTTTAACTGTCAACAGGTTGAGATGTGCAAAATCCTTCTCGATAAAGGAGCTGAGATCAACAGTATCTATCACTCCTTTCGATCCCCCTACGGTTCTCGTGACTACTGCAAACTCCATGACTTTTTCTCAGAGGTGGGAGTATTTCCAGATGAATCAGCCTGGGATCAGGTTCACATTGCTATTTTGAGAAGCGACCAGCGTCTTTTTCATGCTGCCCTGGCAAAACTTCCTGACAGCCGCATCGATCACTTTTGTGATGATCCTTACGAGATTCGTCCGTGGGAGATGCATACCCTACTTGAAGTTGCTCTGTATCATGGGGAAATCAACATGGTCAAGGATCTGATTGCCAGGGGAGCAACACTGGATGCCATCATTAAAGATGGTAGGTGTTATCGTGATCCTTTGACTTTCGATGAAGATCACCCTAAAGGCATTGAAACACTCATTGAACTTGGGGCAAACTTGGGCATTCAACAATGCCAAAGTGGAATCGTTACCGATGCTGTTCAAGTGCTACTAGTGCTACTAAAGCGACTTGCCAGGATGGAGGCTGAAGAAGATATCGATGTTCCCTGGATGGATCCTGAAAAAGAAAGCAATGGAGCCTGTATGGATCCTAAAAAAAATATAGATTTGTTAAGATTAAGATATGAAAACATCAGGCATTGCATCCACTTGCTTGAGAAATCAATCGGGCATCAACCCTATGCTAAAGATCGCATCACCACATTCTGCACCCTGCTACGGAAGCAATGGAAAGATGCGGCTCACTACTATGGCGATTCTCTGATTGATATGCTTGCTGATGCACTGGGCATTAAAATCACTATGGCGTATGAAAAACGCAATTCATGGAAACGAGTCTTGCAAGATGCAAACAATCTTCCTGATAGCATGATGACTGAAAATATTATATTTGAACGCATGTTTAAACTATTGACCGCCGAGGAGATTGATGAAACGATCAATCTGATTGAGTCGTCTTGGCAGAGCATGGATCCCATCCGCTTTGGTGAGTTGGTGGCCAACCTTTTCGTAAACCCATGGGAGTATGTTTTCTACTCTACAGATGACCCTCTGCTTCATATTTCCGATAGAGAGATGTTTGAATATCTGGAGTCATATCCTTCCCAGGAGTCTGTCGGACTTAAACGATTGTAGCGAAAACTTATGGGATTGAGGTGGTTTTTAGATGGATTTGAGGCAAATAGCACCGCTATTTAACGAAAATACAGCTGAAAAGCGACCAATATCCATGATTTTGCAGCCGATTGCTTTAAGTCCGACAGACTCCTAACCCTGACTATAACAGCTCAGGACACTGAGTGAAACACCACCAACAAATCCCGAACCGCATCCAGATGATCAAAGCGATGCGAACCGCCATCAAAGCATTTTACCGTACCGATGCCCTGATATGCTTCCAAAGCAATCCGATAGTCGATTA
>JALUXZ010000262.1 GCA_027018935.1 Mariprofundaceae bacterium | reverse complement strand
GGTATGGTTCCCTTTAAACATGTGTTTTTGGGTGATGAAACCCGTCCTTATGTTCGTGCTACATCCAGCCAAAAATGTGTACGTGCAGGCGGCAAACACAATGACTTGGAAAATGTAGGGCATACAGCACGCCACCACACATTCTTTGAAATGTTGGGCAACTTTTCATTTGGTGATTATTTCAAAGAAGATGCCATTGCCTTTGCATGGGAATTTTTAACCGAAGAATTAAAGCTCGATAAAGACCGTTTATTTGTCACTGTCTTTGAAGAAGATGATGAAGCTTATGATTTATGGACAAAAGGAATTGGCATTAGCGAGGATAAAATCGCCAGAATTGGTGCCAAAGACAACTTTTGGAGCATGGGTGATACTGGCCCTTGCGGCCCTTGCTCAGAAATCTTTTATGACCATGGTGCAGATGTTTGGGGTGGACCTCCGGGTACACCTGAAGAAGATGGGGATAGATATGTTGAAATATGGAACCTTGTCTTCATGCAATACGATAGGGATGAAGAAGGCACATTAAATCCACTACCAAAACCCTCTGTGGACACTGGCATGGGTTTGGAGCGTGTCGCAGCCGTATTGCAAGGCACACACGACAACTACAGCATTGATTTATTTAGGCATTTAATTGCCGCAGCATGTGATGTCACAGGTATTAAGTTGGGTGATAAAGATGAGCAAGATGTATCTTTGCGCGTATTGGCAGACCATTTACGCTCAGTTTCATTCCTGCTTGCCGATGGTGTATTACCATCCAATGAAGGGCGCGGTTTTGTCTTGCGTCGTATTTTGCGTCGTGCCTGCCGTCATGGGCGTTTGCTGGGCATGAAAGAAGCATTTGTGTATAAACTTGTACCCGCATTGGTTGCAGAAATGGGTGAGCATTTTGCAGAGCTTAAAGAAGCCCAAGCCAATATTGAGCAAGTGATTCGCATTGAAGAAGAACGCTTTATCAAAACCTTGGATAAAGGATTGAAGTTAGTTGAGCAAGCCGTAGCCGATGCAGGTGAGGGCGGCACGATTCCAGGCAAAACACTATTTACCCTCTATGACACCTTTGGTTTCCCCACTGATTTAACCGCAGACATTCTTAAAGGTCAGAATATCGGTCAAAACATCAAACTGGATATGGCTGGCTTTGAAACGTGCATGGAAGAGCAACGCACAAGAGCGAGAGCTGCATGGGGTGGTTCGGGCGAAGCGGCTTTGCCTAAGGCCGTATTTGAGATTCGTGAACAACATGGTGCAACAGATTTCTTGGGTTACACCACGCTTACTGCTGAAGGTGCAATTTCAGGCATTATTCAAGGTGAAAGTGCCGTGCAAAGTATCAAAGAGGGTGATGAAGCTTGGTTAATCAGCAATCAAACGCCTTTTTATGCTGAATCAGGTGGTCAAGCAGGGGATAGCGGCCTGATTACCGCTAAAAATGCAGAGTTTTTGGTTACAGACACTAAAAAAGTGTTATCCGACTTATTTGTACACATCGGTAAAGTTGTTAAAGGTTCATTTGATGTAGGCAGCACTGCCCATTTTGAGGTTAAAGGTGCTCGCCGTGATGCGATTGCCCGCAATCATACAGCCACCCATTTGATGCATGCAGTATTGCGTGATATATTGGGTGAGCATGTCAAACAAGCAGGGTCTTTGGTCAATCATGAACGCCTTAGATTTGATTTTAGCCATCATCAATCTGTATCCGAAGAAGAAAAGAAAAACATTGAAGCGCGTGTGAATCAAGCCATTTGGGCAAATGATAACGTAGAAACCAAGCTCATGACCCAAGATGAAGCTGTGGCAAGTGGTGCTATGGCATTGTTCGGTGAAAAGTATGGTGATGAAGTACGCGTGGTGTCTGCTGGATTCTCCACCGAGCTTTGTGGTGGTACACATGTCAAACGCACAGGTGACATTGGTGTATTCCGCATTGTATCTGAAGCTGGCATTGCCGCAGGTGTACGCCGCATTGAAGCGTTGACGGGCAAAGCAGCGTATCAATCATTTGTGAGTGATGCGGATGCGTTAAATGCTGCTGCAAGCCAAGTGAAAGTGCGCCCCAATGAAGTGGTGGATGCCGTTGTTTCGTTGCAGTCTAAGCTTAAAGATGCAGAAAAAGAGCTACAATCGGTGAAAGCTAAAGCCTCTACAGGTATTTTGGATGAATTGATTGGCACAGCCAAAGATGTGAATGGTATTAAATTACTCACTGCCGAAGTCAAAGACGTGGCAGATATGCGCGACTTTATGGATAAAGCCAAGGGTAAGCTCAAATCAGGTGTGATTGTGTTTGGTCAAATCAAAGGCGAAAAAGTACAACTTGTTGCAGGTGTCACCAAAGATTTAGTCGGCACATACAATGCAGGCAATATCGTACGTGAAGTGGCTACGATTTGTGGTGGTAAAGGCGGTGGCAAACCTGATATGGCTATGGCTGGAGGCACAGAACCTGCGAAACTTAAAGAAGCTTTGGCAGCTATTTCAGGGATGATACAAGCTTGACTTTATGAGCGTTAAGATTGCAAAAGAAAACCTTTTGAGCTTATAATGCTCCTTGGTGAAGTATAAAAGGAGCGGATATGGCTATTGCGATTAAACTTTCAGATGAGCTGGTAAGTGATGCGAGGCTTTATGCCAAGGCGGAACATCGAACCCCACCCAAACAAATAGAACATTGGGCGAGATTGGGTAAAATTGCCGAAGAAAACCCCGATTTGCCTTTAAGCTTTATCAATGATTGCCTTATTGGGTTAGAGGAAGTGGAGGCAGGGCAACTTAGCGAGTACAAATTCGGTTGAAAATTCTCCAAGCGAACAGTTTCAGGCGAGTTTCCAAGAAAATGCATCCGAATCAGAAAAAAGAACTGGATGCCGCTATTCAAAAAGTTGTGGAAAATCCCGAAGCAAACCCGTTGAAAAGCGGCGATCTATCTGATTTAAGGGTGTACAAATATTCTGTGCATGGTTCTCAGGTTCTTTTGGGATATGTTTATCGCAAACAAGAGCATATCATTAACTTGGTATCCGTAGGTTCGCATGAGAATTTTTATCGGGATTTGAAGCGATGACCAAACACTGGCAATATCGTGCGTGAAGTAGCACAAACCTGTGGTGGAAAAGGTGGCGGAAAATCTGATATGGTAATGGCTGGCGGTACTGAACCTGCAAAACTAAAAGAAGCTCTTTTGTCTATTCAAAAATCCTTAGTGACAAATGGCTAATAATTGGACTAAAGAGCATGTCAAAGTAGCTTTCAGTTTATACTGTAAGCTACCATTCGGGAAGCTGCATAAAAGTAATAAAGATATTATACAACTCGCCAACAGGATAAACAGAACGCCTTCAGCAGTTGCGATGAAACTGGTTAATATTGCGAGCCTTGACCCTGCTATAACAAGCACAGGTCGTTCGGGTTTAAAAAATGCATCAGCTATGGATAAAGAAGTTTGGGGCGAGTTTGCAAACAATTGGGATGAGTTAACTTTAGAGAGTTTGAAGTTATATGAAGATTTAGGTCTAGGTGATAGCAGTGACTCAACTCAGGATAAAGCAGATGTTAACTTTGAAAACTATGTTGGTGAAACTAGAAACGTCATGGTTCAGCAGCGTATCAAACAAGGTTTCTTTCGTAAGTCGGTATTGAGTAGTTACAAAGGAATGTGCTGCATGTCAGGACTATCAGAAGAACGTTTGCTTATTGCTAGTCATATTGTGCCATGGAGTGAAGATAAGCAGAACAGACTAAACCCTAGAAACGGGCTATGTTTATCCGCCATCCATGACAAAGCATTTGATAGAGGCTTTATTACCTTAGATGATGATTGTCGTGTGGTTTTATCCAGAGATTTAAAAATGAATAATAATCCATTCATCCAACAAACTTTTTCACCTATTGAGGGCAAATCTATTATGCTTCCTGAACGGTTTGAACCTGATATTAGTTTTCTTGAAAAACATCGGAACTTGGTTTTCTTAGATAATAAAGTTTCAGGAAGTAGAGAGACAATCAATGAAAGATAAAGATTTTACAGATGGTTTGTTGGATTTTATCCAGCAATCGCCTACACCATTTCATGCTGTGCAAAGCATGGTTGCTTTGCTGGAAGGTGCTGGTTTTCAGCGTTTAACTGAAAAAGAACAATGGTTTGTGGAGCAGGGGGAGGTTACAGGGCGGTATTATGTCACGCGCAATGATTCCTCCATTATTGCTTTTGAAATCAAGCAGCCGCTCATTGAGCATGGTATTCGTATGGTGGGCGCGCATACGGATAGCCCATGTTTGAAAGTGAAACCCAACCCTGAAATAAGACAGCAAGGCTATTTGCAGCTTGGTGTTGAAGTGTATGGTGGTGTGTTGCTTAACCCTTGGTTTGACCGCGATTTATCACTGGCAGGGCGAGTAAGTTATTTGGATGAAAACAATCAATTAAAACATCAACTTGTGGACTGGAAAAAAGCCATTGCCGTGATTCCTAGCTTGGCAATTCATCTTGATAGGGAAGCCAACGACAAGCGCAGCATTAACAAACAAAAGCATTTACCTCCTGTCTTGATGCGGGTGTCTGATGGTACCACAAGCTTACATGAGCTTTTGCTTGAAATGGTGAATGAGAAAGGGGCTAAAGCCAGTTCTGTTTTAGATTATGAGCTTAGCTTCTACGATACCCAAGCACCTGCTATTGTGGGTTTAAATGATGATTTTATTGCCAGTGCGCGCTTGGATAATCTGTTGAGTTGTTACACAGGTTTGATGGCTTTGATTCATGGCAATAACACGCAAAACACCTTGCTTGTATGCAATGACCATGAAGAGGTAGGCAGCGTGTCGGCAGCAGGGGCGCAAGGCAACTTCTTGGAATCGGTATTGGCGCGGTTGGTGGATGATAGCCAGCAAGTATCGCGTATGATGGCATCAAGCCTGATGATGTCTGTGGATAATGCACATGCCATTCATCCCAATTTTGCGGATAAACATGATGCCAATCATGGCCCTATCATCAATGAAGGCCCTGTGATTAAAATGAATGCCAATCAACGCTATGCTAGCAATAGCGAAACTAGCGCATTGTTTAAACAGTGGTGTCAGCAAGCGGATGTGCCTGTGCAATCGTTTGTGGTGCGCTCGGATATGGGGTGTGGTAGTACCATTGGCCCGATTACAGCCAACAATCTTGGTGTACGCACTGTGGATGTTGGTGTGCCGACCTTTGCTATGCATTCGATTCGTGAGCTTGCAGGTTGCAAAGATACGGTTTATCTGTATCAGGTGTTGCAGCAGTATTTTAGAGCTTAAATCCTGAACTAATTTGGCTTTGAGAAGTTGAGTACCATCCAGTCATAAAGCTGCTGGGCAGTGACTTGTTTTAGATCAATGCTTTCAAACTCATCATGTGGGTCTTTATCTTTCAAGCAAAATTGATAGCTCACCACATCGGCTTGCTCATCATGAAAGATAAGTAGATTCCCCTCAGAAACACTTAAGTCATTGATATATTGATAGAAAAGATGGTTTAATGTATCCTAAAGTGCATATAAAGCATGCATTTATTGCCAAAAGGTTTGCACATGATCCGAGAAAAGAGTT
>JALUXZ010000261.1 GCA_027018935.1 Mariprofundaceae bacterium | reverse complement strand
AAATGGTACCGGAGACTGGACTCGAACCAGCACGGGTTGCCCCACTACCCCCTCAAGGTAGCGTGTCTACCAATTTCACCACTCCGGCAGATAAACACGCACTCTAGTATAATAAAAAAGCCCCTGCAAAACAGGGGCTTCATATATGGTGGCGCTTCAGGGACTCGAACCCCGGACACCCGGATTATGATTCCGGTGCTCTAACCAACTGAGCTAAAGCGCCTTGTGCGATGGCGCGCATTGTAGGGGCAGTTATACGTTCGTCAATCGCTTCTTTTCAATGGCTGTTTGTGCTGCCATGATGCAGCTCTTTATGATTGAGGGGAAGTTGTGACTACTGAAACAAAAAACACCGACCAGACTAAGCCAATGCGTATTTTATCGGGCATGCGCCCTACGGGTCGCTTACACCTTGGGCATTATAAAGGCGTACTTGAAAACTGGCTAACACTGCAAGAAGAGCAGCAATGTTTCTTCTTTGCCGCCGATTGGCATGCACTCACTACCGATTATGCCAACCCTGAGATTGTTAAAGATACCATCTGGGATATGCTGATTGATTGGCTTGCTGTGGGCATTGACCCTGAAAAAAGTGTGATGTTTATTCAGTCAGAAGTTCCCGAACATGCTGAATTACACCTATTATTCTCATTTATGACCCCTCTTTCATGGTTGGAGCGTGTACCGACCTATAAGGATCAAATCGAGCAACTACGCGAAAAGGATTTGGGAACATACGGCTTCTTGGGTTATCCTTTATTGCAATCTGCCGATATTTTAATCTATCGCGCCGATGCTGTGCCTGTGGGTGAAGATCAGGTGCCACATATTGAGTTGACCCGTGAAGTCGCACGTCGTTTTAATCATTTGTACCGCAAAGATATTCCGCCTTTATTTCCTGAACCACAATCATTGCTGATGCCAGCTTCTAAACTGCCAGGTTTGGATGGACGTAAAATGAGCAAGTCTTATGGTAATACGATTGAGCTATCTGAAACGTGGAAAGTCACAGAAAAGAAAGTCAAACAAATGCCAACCGACCCCGCACGCGTATTAAGAACCGATGCTGGCACACCTGAAAAGTGCCCAGTTTGGGATTTTCATAAAGTGTATTCAACGGACGAAGAACGCGCATGGGTGCAAGAAGGCTGCACCACAGCTGGTATTGGCTGTGTAGATTGTAAAGGCTGCTTGCTCAAGCATCTTGAAGAAGAATTACAACCTATTCGTGATCGCCGTGCTGAAATTGCAGCGCGCCCTGATGATGTGCGTGATATTGTCCGAGCTGGCAATGAAGTTGCCCGTCGTGAAGCCTCAAGAACCATGGAAAAAGTGCGTAAAACACTCAAGATGGGCTACCGCGTCTAAGCATGCAAGCAATGGCAGAGAATAATGCAGAACAACAAATGTTTGCAGGTATGGAAACTGCATTGCCGCTCTTGCCGCCTGTACAATTGGATGCATTCGAAGGGCCATTGGATATTTTACTGCATCTGATTCGCAAACAAAAAATGGATATTTTTGATATTCCCATGGCAATCATTACATCACAGTATTTAAGCATTATTGATTCAAATGAAGAGCTTGATGTGGATGTGGCTGGTGAATATTTGGTCATGGCAAGCACCTTGATGCAATTAAAAAGTCGCATGTTGCTGCCGCGCCAAGAAGTCGATGAGGAAGGCAATGAGATTGATCCGCGTGATGCACTGGTTGCCCAGCTTATTGCTTATGAACATTACCGCATGCTTGCTGAAGAGCTCGATGAGTTTCCACGCATGCAGCGCGATGTCTTTAAACGCTCAGTATTTCCTGAATCAGTGCATGTGGAACGCCCCTTACCTGAAGCTGATTTAGAAGGTTTACTGGCGGCTTTTGGACAAGTGCTAAAGCGCATGAAAAAAGAGGTTTTGCATCGTGTCGTGCTAGAAACTATGACGGTACGTGAGCAAATTCAATTTGTGACCGAAGCTTTACAACAAGGCAGCATGCAGTTTCACGAACTCTTGCATGGTCAGCAAAGCCGCGAAGCCTTAGTGACAACCTTTCTGGCTATTCTTGAATTATGGCGACAACATGTTATCCAAGTCATTCAAACCCAAACCCATGCATCTATCACGTTGATGTTAAGTGTTTCAAAGCAGTCCGATGACAAGGTTCAAGCCTAATGCTTACTAAAAACATTGAAGCACTCATTTTAGCCAGTGATGAGCCACTATCCTTTGATAAATTACGCTCATTTCTTGAACCTACGGAATCTTCGGATATCCGTGATGCATTGAGTCAGCTAGAACAGCATTATGCTGAACGCGGTATTCAACTCAAACAGGTCGCAGGTGGCTGGCAATTTCGTACTGCCCCCACATGCAGCAATATCGTCGAAAAGCTATGGCAAACACGCCCACCGCGTTTATCTCGTTCTATGCTAGAAACTTTAGCGATTATTGCCTATCAGCAACCCACCACACGGGCTGAAATTGAAGCCTTGCGCGGCATCAAAGTTTCAAGCTCGATTATTGGCGGACTTTTAGAACGCAACTGGATTAAAGTATTGGGGCGTAAGGATGTACCTGGTCGCCCTCATTTATATGGTACAAATAAGCAGTTTCTCACAGATTTCGGATTAAACTCTCTGCAAGACTTGCCCGACTCCTCACAACTGATGGATGCCACTGCAACACAGCAAGAAAAACTTAAGCTCCCAGAACCCACTCAAACAATGGAACACAATCATCATGAATAAAAAGCCTGATCAAACAACATCTACAACAAACGAAGTACAAGGTGAACGCATCAATCGTTATATCGCCAGCTGCGGGCTTTGCTCACGCCGTGAGGCAGATCGCTGGATTGAAGCAGGTCGTGTTATCATGAATGGCGAAGCTGTGCAGCAGCCTGGTGTTCGCGTTACTGCTAACGATTCTGTGAAAGTTGATGGTAAACTCATTTCAAAGAGTGATGAGAAAACATACATTCTCTATAACAAACCCAAAGGTTTATTATGCTCTCGACGGGATGATAAAAAACGCCCATTAATTTATGATAAATTGGATGTGCCAGCCAATGTACAATCCATTGGTCGTTTGGATATGGATAGTGAAGGGTTATTATTACTCACCGATGACGGCGCATTGGCACAAGAGCTAATGCACCCGCGCAATAAAATTCCACGCCAATACCGCGTTCGCATTATCGGACAACCTGATTTCGAAACATTGGGCAAGCTACGTGCTGGTGGCATTGATATGGGTGATGGTGATCTTAGCGATGCTTGGGAAGTGATTGTCAGCAGTGAAAGCAAAGGGCATAGCTGGATTACCTTAACCATTCATCGTGGTCGTTGGCGTGAAGTTCGCCGAACATTAAAAGCAGTTGGGCATGAAGTACGCCGTCTTATGCGGGTACGATTTGGTAATTTAGGCTTGGATGTTGAACTTCGCCCTGGTCAATGGCGAACACTGAAAGCCAAAGAAATTCAGTCTCTGAAAAAGCTTATAAAAACAGCAAAAACACAAAAATAATAAGCATGAAATTAGCATCGCCTATGGAGGTTTACCACGCTTTATTGGCTCACTACGGTGAGCAACACTGGTGGCCTGCTGAATCTCCTTTTGAAATGATGGTCGGTGCCATTTTAACGCAAAACACCAATTGGAATAATGTTGAAAAAGCTTTAGACAACTTGCGTGAAGCGAATGTCTTGGAAGCAGACGTATTAGCAACATGCAACCGCGAAACCTTAGAGACATGGATACGCCCTGCTGGCTTTTTTCGTCAGAAAACAGAACGCTTATTTAAATTATGCATGTTTTACCATGAGCGCGAAGGCATCAAAGGCATGAAACGCTGGCCTATGAAAACTTTACGCCATTTTCTTCTCGATGTGCATGGCATAGGCCCTGAAACGGCTGATTCTATTTTGCTCTATGCCATTGAAAAACCTATCTTTGTTGTTGATAGCTATACCAAACGCATTTTTCATCGCTTGGGTATTCTTCCAGAGCGCATCCAAAAATATGATGATGTACAACACTTCTTTCATCAACGCACTGCCAATGCACTATCCTTGTACCAGCAGTTTCATGCACTTATTGTTATCCATGCCAAAGATCACTGTCGTAAAAAGCCACAGTGTGATGCTTGTCCTTTATTGCATTGTTGCCAATCCGGGTGTGCAATACAGCAGGGTTAACCTCAAGGAAGGAGTCGTTATGCAAATAGATGGACATCATGGTTTAACCTATATTGCCGCACGCTTGGCAGGTTTTAGCCGCACAAAAGCATCCATTATCGCCTACAGCGCACAGTATGTAGATGATGCAACAAATTCAGGTGTCATTCATTTCAAAAATGGTGCCATGTATAGCCGCATTTCATCGGCACATAAAATGTTGGATTATCGTAATTCAGATGAATTAGCCAATCATCGTGTGTGGATTCCATTTCATTTTCTTCCTGGTAATGGTGGACAACAAGCTGGCGAAAATCCAAATGGCACATTTATTCGAAAATTGGTCTGCAAACCCAACAGCTATGTCGCAAAAGATATGCTTCGCGCTTGTGTCAAGGATATGGATAAACCTTATGCCCTGCATCGCCTTGGTATCACTATGCATGTCTATGCAGATACATGGGCGCATCAAGGTTTTGCTGGCGTGAACCATGAGATTAATGAAGTTCATGACATGAAAAGCAGTGATGCAACATTGGATCAAAGTTTTTTTAATAAAATTGCCAACTATTTCTTGAGCGAAACCTTTCCTCTTGGGCATGGTGCAGCATTAAGCCATCCTGACCGCCCTTATTTGCAGTGGGAGTACACCAATGGGCTTGGCGAGCATGTAAGCAGAAACAATCCAGATATTTATATGGATGCTGTTCAGAATATGTGCCAAGCCATGCAATGTTTTTATAAAAAAGATATGACCATGAACCTTAAATCCATGTCTGGTTTGCCAACACAAGATGCTGATAAAATATTTTCCCTACTTAAATCCATCAAGGGTGATTCAGGCGAAGAACGTCATGCCCAATGGCTACAGGAAATTAAGAATGGTAGTTTTTCCTTTGGTTCAGAAGATATTTCTTACATTCCCAAAGGGCGAGGCTCTTGGAAATATAAGTCCATTGGGCAAATAGCCGCTTCTGATACAGGACGAGAAACATTCCCATTCAGAAAGACTTTTCTGCGTTCAGACTGGAAACTCTTCCATGATGCCCTGCAAGCACATCGTTTGGAAATACTGCATGATATTCTGCCTAAATATGGCATATCCGCAGCATAATTATTCGTTACACATAACATCATAAATCACACATAGACTTTTACTCATTCTATCATAAGGGTTTGAGCATGTGGGTCGAACCGCCAATCACACTCAATCAATTACCGCGTGAGCCTGGTGTTTATCGTATGCTCGATAGCAAACGTAAGGTGTTGTATGTCGGTAAAGCTCGAAATTTACGCAAACGTGTATCCAGCTATTTTCAACGCAAACCTGAATCACCACGCACCCAAGCTTTGGTTGTATTGATTCGTGCGATTGAATTCACCATCACAGCATCTGAAGCGCAAGCCTTGATACTTGAACACAATCTTATCAAGCAACTCAAACCGCGTTA
>JALUXZ010000260.1 GCA_027018935.1 Mariprofundaceae bacterium | reverse complement strand
ACGAGCGGTGTTGCAATGTTGTTGGTAGCCGCTTTGCATGTGAGATGAACAGCAGATTCGATGCTTGCTTGGTTTGGCAAACAAGCATCGACATCATCATCGATGATGACATCAATCATGATTCATCTGATTCATAAGCCTGTACAATACTTTCAACCAATTGATGGCGAACCACATCATGGCTGGTCAATTTGCAAACACCGATAGCTTCAACATTTGCAAGCACTTTTAAGGCGTGCAGTAGGCCGCTTTGTTGATGATGCGGAAGATCAATTTGGGTGGCATCACCTGTCACCACCATCTTGGATGAAAAACCAAGGCGTGTAAGAAACATCTTCATTTGCGCACGGGTAGTATTTTGTGCTTCATCAAGAATAATAAAGGCATCGTTTAAAGTGCGACCGCGCATATATGCTAAGGGGGCAATCTCAATAAGTCCTTGCTCCATTAAGTTATTCATCTTTTCGACACCCAACATATCGGTTAAAGCATCAAATAAAGGGCGCAAATAAGGGTCAACTTTTTGCTGTAAATCACCAGGCAAAAAACCAAGTTTTTCACCAGCCTCAACAGCAGGGCGTGTTAAAATAATACGCTCGACTTGGTGGCTTGTTAAGGCAACGACTGCCGCAGCGACTGCCAAATATGTTTTGCCACAACCAGCAGGGCCAACAGAGATAGTCAGTGTTTTATCCTGCATCATTTGCAAATAATTGCGCTGGTTGGGTGTTTTGCCTTGCACATTGCGCCGACCAGCTTTGAGGAGGATGTTTTTTTGACGTTTATCTTCTGCTTGAGAGCTGCCTTTGAGCTGACTACGCAACAGAAGCTCAATGTGAGAAGGGCTGGGTACTTCAGTTTGTGCCATTGTTGCGAGATTCAGCAAAACACGCTTGGCAACCGCCGCATTTTTGCCGCGAATATGCCAAGCACCAGCTTGTCCTGATAATTGAATATCCAAGGCTTCTTCGATGCGTTTTAAGGTTTGATTATTTGCACCGCATAGGTTGTGCAATGTTTGCGGCGTTAAATCGGGAAGGTCGAGTGTGATATTAGGCAAGAACAAGTTCTCCACGTAAAGATTGCCCATAAGCACGCGTGATTTTAACTGGCATAATTTGCCCAATTTGGCGCACCTGCCCTTCAAAATGAACAATGCGGTAGTCGGCAGTGCGACCTTGCATTTCACCTTCGGTCTTACTTGTTTTTTCAACCAACACATCAACAGTGCGACCAATTTGCCTGTTCATTGCTTCACGTGTTTGCAAACGGGTTAATTCAAGCAGCCGTTGCAAGCGTTCATCCTTGACTGATTCGGGCACATTATCATCTGATTGCGCCGCAGGTGTGCCTGGTCGTGGTGAATATTTGAAGCAATAGGAAAAATCGTAATTCACACGGCGCACCAAATCGAGCGTTTGTTCAAAATCTTCATCCGTCTCACCAGGGTAACCGACAATGAAATCTGATGATAAAGCAATATCGGGGCAGTGTTTACGCAGGCTTTCAATCAATGGAAAATAATCATCACGTGTATGACCGCGATGCATGGCTTTTAAAACTGCATCAGAGCCTGATTGTACAGGCAGGTGCAAATAAGGCATCAATGCGGGCAACTCACCAAAAGCGATAGCCAACTCTTCGGTCATTTCCATAGGGTGAGAGGTGCTAAAGCGCAGGCGTTTTAAGCCTTCAAGCCTAGCCACAGCATACAAAAGCATGGTGAAATCCCATTCTTCTTCATCGGCAGCCAAGCCACGGTAAGCATTTACATTTTGTCCCAGAAGGCTGATTTCAGTCATGCCCGTTGCCAACAGTTTACGACATTCTTCCAAAACATCTTCAACAGGGCGTGATAATTCCGAGCCACGTGTATAAGGCACAACACAAAAAGTGCAAAATTTATCACAACCTTCCATAATCGTTACAAAACCAGACAGACCATTGCCTTTGGGTGCAGGCAAGTGGTCAAACTTTTCAATTTCAGGCATTTCGGTGGCGGTCACATTGACACGTTCACGGCGAATTTTGTTAATCATCTCTGGCAATTTATGATAACTCTGCGGGCCAAACACGGCATCGACATAGGGTGCACGCTGTTGAATGCGTTTGCCCTCTTGTTGACCAACACAGCCGCCCACACCAATAATCATGCTAGGGCGTTTCTCTTTTAATTTACGATAACGCCCCAACTCAGAATAGACCTTATCCTCGGCTTTTTCACGAATAGAGCAGGTATTCATCAATATAACATCGGCATCTTCGGGATTGGCAACGAGCTTCATGCCATAAGCATCCTGCATAAGATCAAGCATGCGTGATGAATCATATTCATTCATTTGGCAGCCGTATGTCTTGATAAAAAGAGTGTCTAAAGATGTGAGGGGCGTGTTTTTCTGTTTCATAGAAAGGCGGATGTTAGAATGGCTCAAGGATGATGTCGAATAGAAGTGTTGTAGCTGGGCTTGATATGGTTTATATATAGACTCTTTGTAAAGCAATAATTCAGGTGTTTTAGCGGACAGGTTGCCCAGTTGATTTGAGTTTAAGGTGAGGCTTTGTCATATTGATGTGTTATGAGACGCAGGCAAAGTGGAGGGGTAGTGGTAGAAAGTCGAAGAAATGCCGTGAAAGTAAAATCAATCGAGCCTGACCCTATTGATTTTATTGCAGAAGCAGTTAGGCATACGCCAAGCAGCGTTCGACGCATCAGTTTTAAAGGAAGTTTACAAACTATCAGGCAATGGAGCACGCAATTAAGCCAAGATATGCCAAGTAAAAAACGGCGTGAATTGATGCGCCTTTTATACCAATCAATTGCTCAAAATATTGTGCGCGAAAGGCCAGGGAGGAGCGAGCCTAGAGCCGTCAAACGAAGAGCTAAAAACCATCAGTTATTAACAGCTCCAAGACATGAAATGAAAGTCATTCCGCACAGAAGTAAATATCAGGCTGAAAAGGCTTAACTTAGTGCCATTCGGGATTGAGGCTTAAAGCCTTGTGTACTCCGTTTATTTTTTATGTGCATGCGCTAATTTTTCTTTTATTACGCAATAAGACGGATTATTGTGGCATCTATGTATAGTAAATATCAGGACAATTATCCCCAATATTGGGACTCTTAGGCTTTAGGAAAGTAGCCAATGGATACAAAAATATTCAAATGTGACAAACTTCCATTTGTGGAATTACGCTATGTTTCACATGTATCTAGCTGTGAGAAAAAACATACGCATGAGACTCTGACTTTAACCGCAGTCAAACAAGGTATGGTCAAACTTTTTTTCTCTAATAAAGCAGAATTGTTAAGACCAGAGACAATAGCTATCATAAATCCATATCAAGTACACCGTGCTGAGATAACACAATATGAAAGTAAAGGAGGGTTTGTCCTTTATCTTGATAAGCAATGGTGTGAAGAAATTCAGAGGTCATTGTCAAAACACATTACGAAGTTTATACCATTTAACACATCTTTGATTTCCTCAAAGGAAACATACAATGAGTTCATTACTCTTTGTGAACTATTGTTTGAGAATACTTTTCAACTTGAAAAAGAGGAAAGATTGATAGATTTCCTAACCAAAATATTCCATTCATGCAATATCTTGTCACAGGCTATGCCTGAAAAAATAGACACTGGAAACATTAAGTCTGCAAAAATAATAAAATCGATTCTAGATAAAAACTCACAAAATAATTTAACGCTTCTAAATGTTGCATCACAGGCAGGTTTTTCTATCACGCATTGTTTACGAGTATTCAAAAAAGAATATGGTTTGCCAATACATGCATATATCCTTAATCAAAAGGTTCACGAAGCTAAGGAGCTATTGTCAACTAACATGCTCATTGCAGATGTAGCAATTGAAAGTGGCTTCTTTGACCAAAGCCATCTGACTAAATCCTTCAAGAAAATATTTCAGCTAACCCCAAAACAGTATCAAAATGGACTTCTTGTTGATGTTGATTTTGTACAATCTTCTTAGAAAGGTTCTTAATACTATATGGTTTTATAGAAACTGAAGATACAGGAAAACTCAATGAAACCCAATAATGTGCCCCATGAAAAAACAATAATTGAACAATTTAGCAAACAGGCAATCCCATTTGCAAAGCTTCCTGGGCATCATGATTCTATCGAAATGCTCATAGAAATGAGCAATATAGACAATAATAGTCTTGTCCTTGATGTTGCTTGCGGTCCTGGGTTAGTTGCTTGCGAATTTGCCAAGATAGCAAGTCATGTAACAGGTATTGACATCACAGAAAAAATGATTGCACAAGCGAAAGATTATCAACAAGAAAAAGGGTTGTTTAATCTTTCCTGGGATGTTGGGACAGTTTTACCATTACCATACGAGCCAGAATCATTTTCTGTAGTTATTACCAGGTATAGCTTTCATCATTTCCTTGATCCTCAAGCTGTCTTAAATGAAATGGTTAGGGTCTGCAAGCCAGGTGGAAAGATAATGGTCATTGATGTAGTACAAACACCAGAAAAGGCAGCCGCTTACGATCATTTGGAAAAGCTACGTGACCCATCACATGTTCACGCACTTACGTTTCCAGAAATGGCCTCATTCATAGATGAATCTGGTATTTCAAATGTCAGAACCGCTCAATACAAAGTTGAGGGGGAACTTGAACAACAATTGAGAGCGTCTTTCCCTAACCCTGATGATGAAGAAAAAATCCGTGAAATATTCAAGTCAGACTTGGAATTTGACAAGATAGGAATTAATATTCATCAACATGAAAATAAAATTCATTTTGCTATTCCAATTACAGTCATTGTGGGTGAAAAATCAGGATAAGTCGGGGTCTGACCAAGCTAAGTGACTGATATATAGCTCTTTATACTCGAAATAAGGGCTATATTTGCTCTTAGAAGGCTCTTTTGTCTGCTAAAAAGTTAGTTTTAAGTTGGGTGTATGCTGCAAGGCAGCATGTGAAGGTTGTTTTTCTCCTTCTTTTAGCGTCTACAATGTTTGGTGTGATGGATAAGAATTCATATGATACATGGCTTTTTGAAGCTCATTATTTTCAAGTTAAAATAAAAAATTGACGGTAGTGATTTGCCCGCTATGTTTCGCCTCCCTTCGGCGGGGGACGGCTTGAAAAGGCGGTTCAAAGCTATAGGGGCTTTGCTTGTTTTTATGTTTGTTTCACGATGTTTTTGAGTTGTTTAGATGGCTTGAAGAGATGTTAAAACAAAGGTGTTGACAGGATAAAGTTTGGCGATAATGTTCGCCGCCCTTCGACGGGGTGCTGGTGAATTTCACTGGTATTTGGTTGAAGTTTGTTGTGTTGTTTTTGGCTTGTTGGATTGATTTTCTATTGCTTAGAGAGTTGGTTAAAACAAAGTGATTGACAGTGACACATTTGGCGATAAAGTTCGCCGCCCGCAGCGAGACGGCTTAGGCAGTTTGGCAGCGGGATTGTTCTTTACAATTTGTAATTTTTATTTGAGCTGTGGCCGCATCGAGTCTTCCTTAATCTTTGATTATTGATTGACTAGATGAGGTTAACAGCGCAAGCGAACGTTAATTTTAGATAGTTTTAATCAAGTGATCGAGACTGGGATAAATATGTAAAAATATGTTTGAACTTTCTACGGAGAGTTTGATCCTGGCTCAG
>JALUXZ010000259.1 GCA_027018935.1 Mariprofundaceae bacterium | reverse complement strand
CATGTAAGGCGACTGAAAAAAATACCAATATTGATGTTATTTTATGTCTAAATTATGGTGGGCACCAAGAAATTCTTGAAGGTGTGAAACAGTTCTGTGCATCTTTTGATAGTGAAATAACTAAGGCTGAAGCGTTAAAAGGGCTCAATGAAGAAAGCTTTCGTTCATTGTTGGGTAGGGATCATATTTTACCTGTTGATTTGTTAATTCGTACAGGTGGTGAGCGACGCATATCCAATTTTCACCTTTGGGATGCTGCTTACGCCGAGCTGTATTTTACTAATCGACTTTGGCCTGAATATAATAAATCTGATTTCCATGCCGCCTTGGATGATTATGCAGGGCGTGAGAGGCGGTTTGGCAAAACAAGTGAACAGTTGCAGGGTGAAATAGAAGATGAATGAATTAACTTTGCGTATTATCACTGCCAGTATTCTATTTGCAGGTGCAGTAGGCTGGTTGTTTTATTTGCCACCGTTTTGGTTTGATATTGTATTGGGTTTGATTGTTGTGGCAGCAACGGTGGAGTTGTTGCAAATGGTTGATATTGAACACCGCACAGCTTATGGCTTGGTTGCTATGCTGGTATGGGTTCTGTTGGTAGGCGGACATGGTGCTTGGGTCATGTTATCGGTAGCGTGGATTGTATTGATGGTGGGTTGGTTATTTTTATTAATTATTTATGCAAAAGATGGTGCATTAGAATTAGAATTTCGTAAATTAGCTTATGCCCAGTGGATGATGGTTTGGTTGACGTTATTTGTATTGGTGATGATACAATTGCATGCACATGACGATGGCATTGTATTTATTGCAGGTGCTTGTGCCGGTGTTTGGGCCGCTGATATTGCGGCATACTTTACAGGCAAGGCTTGGGGTAGAAAAAAACTTTGCCCTGTTGTTAGCCCAGGTAAAACCTTGGAAGGTTTGGCTGGTGGTGTGGTGGCAGGCGTAGCTATGGCAATGGTTGTTTGGCTAGTATGGACAGATATGTCATTTGTTTTTGCATTATTGTTGGGTATTGTATTGGTGTTTTGTGCCGTGCTGGGTGATTTGGCAGAATCAACATTGAAGCGTGCTGTTGGTGTGAAAGACAGTGGCAATATGTTGCCTGGACACGGTGGCTTATTGGATCGAGTAGATGCGCTGCTTCCAGCCATACCTGCAACAGGTTTAATTTGGATGTTATTCATATGAAACAAAAAATGAAGTTAACTATTTTAGGGGCGACAGGGTCGATTGGTGCAAGCACTGCTGATGTGATGTTGCGTCACCCTGACAAGTTTGAAACCTACGCTTTGGTTGGGCACCGTAATAGTCAACGTATGTTGGAGTTGGCAGAGCAGCTAAAACCTGCAGTGGTGATTATGACCGATGAAAGTGCGGCTGCTGAATTGACGGGTAAACTTCCTCAAGGCATTGAATTGCAAGAGGGGATGGATGCAGCGATTGCTGCGGCATCAGAAACTTCAGTTGATATGGTTATGGCTGCGATGGTGGGTTCAGCGGGTTTGCCTGCGGCATTGGCTGCTGTTCATGCTGGCAAACGCGTGGGTTTGGCAAACAAAGAGTGTTTGGTAACCGCAGGGCGTATTTTTATGCAAGCAGCTGAGCAATATCATGCCGATGTTGTGCCTGTGGATTCTGAACATGCAGCGGTACATCAAGCTTTGCTGGGGCACGATCATGCCTCGATTACACGTATTATTTTAACTGCTTCTGGCGGCCCTTTTCGTGATCGTGAGCCTGCTAGTTTGATGAATGTGACTCCAGAAGAAGCGATTGCGCATCCTAATTGGAGCATGGGTGCAAAAATCAGTGTGGATTCTGCTACGATGATGAATAAGGCTTTGGAGTTGATTGAAGCGCGTTGGTTGTTTGATATGCCTGCGGATAAATTATCCGCCATTATTCATCCACAGAGTATTGTGCATGCTATGGTGGAATACCGTGATGGCTCTGTGTTGGCGCAACTGGCAGAGCCAGATATGCGTTCCCCGATTGCTTATGCCTTGCAAATGGGTGAGCGTTTGGAGGCTGGTATTCCTTGGCTTGATTTAGCAAAAACAGGACGTTTGGATTTTCAGGCAGTGGATATAGAACGTTTCCCAGCTATGCGTTTGGTTCACAATGTTATGCAGGGCAATGATACATTGGCAATTAGTATGAATGCTGCCAATGAAGTTGCCAATCAGGCATTTCGTGATCGTAAGCTTGGTTTTATGGACATTGTGCGTACCGTTGAGGCAGTTTTGGCGAAGGTGGAAAATATTCCCGTTGATAGTCTTGATGATGTCTGGTCGCATGACCGTGAAGCGCGCCGCTTAGCACAGGAGATGATTGCTTTATGATGGAAACATTACATACGGCTTTGGCCTTTATTTTTGCCATTGCGCTGCTTGTTGCAGTACATGAATATGGTCATTTTATTGTGGCGAGAAAGTTGGGTATCCGTGTTGAAAAATTCTCGATTGGTTTTGGACCAGCACTTTTTTCATGGCGTGGAAAAGATGGTGAAGTTGAATATGTTATTGCTGCAATTCCTTTGGGCGGCTATGTAAAAATGTTGGGTGAGAATCTGGATGAGCAGGGTGAGGTTCAGCCAAGTGAATTGTCAGATGCAGAGTTGGCGCGTGCTTATCACGTTCAACCTGTATGGAAACGGGCATCTGTTGCAGTGGCAGGTCCATTGTTTAACTTTGTTTTTGCTGTTGTTGCCTATATGTTGGTGGGTTGGTTAGGACAAACTGTGATGCCTGCGGTTGTGGGTAATGTAGCACCTAGCTCGGTTGCTGAACGGGCAGGTTTGATGCAAGGGGATGTGTTAAAAGCGGTAAATGGTAAACAAATTGTTTCATGGCAGCAGTTTGAGGAGTCACTCAAAGGCAGTGTGGGTCATGATGTGAATATCATCTATGAGCGAAGTGATATGGTATCTTCAGTCGATATGGCTGTAAGACAATTTGAGCAAGATGCGTTGCTGGTGAATGTGGCGGAAGATGGTTTGGGGCTTAGTTTGGGCATGCAGGTTTTTGTCGATTCGGTGATTCCGGACTCGCCTGCAAGTCAAGGTGGATTGATGGCTGGTGATCAAATTATTCAATTTGATGGTAAGGATATTGGTTCAACACGCGAGCTTATTCGTAGTATTCAGGAGCATGCAGGAAAACCATTGCTGTTGAGCGTATTGCGCAATGATACGTATTTACAGCTGCAAGTAGTACCCAAGGCTAAAACAGATCATGGTGTGGGTAGATTGGGTGTACACTTACTCTCTAAACCTTTATCTGAAGCAATCGTGTACCGCATGGGTGTGTGGGAAGGTGTTTCATATGGTTTTACCCGTACGGCTGAAATGACAGTGTTAACGGTTCAAGTGCTGGGTAAGATGATTACAACAGCAATTTCACCAGATAATCTAGGCGGCCCGATTGCCATTGCTCAGTTGGCAGGGCGTACGGCCGATCTAGGAATCGCGGCATTCATTACGTTTTTGGCTTTGATTTCTGTCAATCTTGGTGTGTTGAATTTATTGCCGGTTCCTGTGTTAGATGGCGGCCACTTGGTTTACTTGGCAATAGAAAAAATACGTGGTAAAGCACTGTCTATAGCGATGTTGGAACGTATGCAGCTATTGGGTGTGGTATTGATTGCTTCGTTAATGATATTTGCTTTTTATAATGATTTAATGCGTTTGTTTAGGGGTTAAGGATGAGAATGAAACGAGTACAATGGCTATTGCTGTGCCTACTGGTCTTATCGACTTATACTCCTGTGGAAGCACTTGCGAAGGGCTTGGCAACGAGTGTGTTGCTTGGTAAGCCTATTGTGGGTATTGAAGTGACGGGAAACCGTTATATCGAGCCTGCGGCATTGTTGGCAGGCTTGAAAACCAAGGTGGGAGATGTGTTTAATCGCCGTACTTTGAGTCAAGATATTCAAAAGCTTTATGCCTCAGGTAGTTATGCTGATTTGAAAGTCTTGGGTGAGCGTGAAGGTGATGGGGTAAAGCTTACCTTTAACGTTAAAGAAAACCCTTTTATTACGGAATATCATATGGAAGGAAACGAAGAAGTTACCTATAAAGATATGAAACGTAAGTTGAAGCTAAAGCAGGGTGTGATTTTTAGTGAGGCAAAGTTACGCGCAGATATTAATACGATTCGCAAAGGTTATGTGAAAAAGGGTTATTATCAGCTGACAGTGAAACCTGTGAAGGAATTGCTGGAAGATGGTAGTATGAAGTTAACCATGCATGTGCATGAGGGCGAAGTGACGCATATTCGACAAATTCGTTTTATTGGTAATCAAGCATTCTCAGATGCGGAGTTGGCGGATAAGGTATCGGCATCTATTTCGGGTTTGATTCCTTGGTTTAGTAATAAAGATGTGATTGACACCAAAAAGTTCGCCAATGATGCACAAATATTGGTTGAGTTTTATCAAAATCATGGTTATTTGGATGTGAATGTGGAGTCAGCACAGCTTTCATTAACCCCAGATAAACAGTCTTTTTACTTAACATTCGCTTTGCATGAGGGACCTATTTACCATGTAAGTAGTCTGGATGTACAAGGGGATATGGAGCCATCTCGTGATAAGCTATTGGAAGCGATTACGATGCAGGAAGGGCAGACTTATGCTGTGAGTGATTTGCGTGCGACAATTGAGGCAATATCTTTGTTGGTAGGCGATGAAGGTTATGCATTTAATAGTGTGACCCCTTTACTTAAACGTAATATCGAAGAGCAAACAGTAGGTATTGTATTTGATGTGGAAAAAGGGCGTGAAGTTTATATCGAGCGAATTGAAATTGAAGGTAATGAAAAAACAGATGATGGTGTCGTGCGCAGAGAAATGCGTTTGAATGAATCGCAACGTTATTCAGCTACGGGTATGAAACAAAGTAGAGCTGCTTTAACAAAATTACCCTTATTCAAAGATGTACGCATTGCCATGCCGCGAGGCAGTGCAGATGATCGTGTGAATACGAAGGTGACAGTTGAAGAAGATCAAACAGGCTCATTTATTGTAGGTGCAGGTTTTTCTCAGGTTGAAAAAGTGTTGTTCCGCGTGAAAACTTCTGAGAAAAACTTGTTGGGTAAGGGTTATGCAGCCAGTGTGACTGCTGATGTGGGGAAGGTAACGCAGAATTTTGATGTGAGCTTGACCGATCCTTATTTTATGGATACGAATGTTGCAGCGACGCTGACCTTAAATAAAACACAAACCAATTTGAATAATGCAACAGCAAAAGCGAATCTTTATACGCAAAATGATTTTGGTGGCGGTGTTAATTTCTCAGTTCCTATTTCTGAGCACGTATATTATGGCGTAGGTTATAATTATACAAATTCAAACCTATCAAACATTGACCCTACAGCATCATTTTTGTTACAGTCCCAAGCGGGCAAGCAGACAACAAGCTTGGTTTCTCAATCTCTTTCTTATGATACAAGAGACCGCTCTATATCAACGACGAAAGGCTATCAGGATAGTGTGGATTTTTCGTTTGCAGGGCTTGGAGGGGTGAATAGATTTTGGGAAGCAGGAGCCAGTGTGAAAGGTTACTTGCCTGTAATCGATGATTTTGTTTTGAGTGGAAGTTTAGCGGGGAGAGTTATTCAAAGTTATTCGGGTGTGGATGTGCCTATTTACCGTCGTTATTCTT
>JALUXZ010000258.1 GCA_027018935.1 Mariprofundaceae bacterium | reverse complement strand
GCCACACATCTCAGCTGTATCCTTCCTCTTCTTTCATCCAATGAAGCATAAAGTCTATCAAAGACTCTATATCATTCATATCAAACAAAGGAACACTTACCTTCAAATCAGTAATATCTGTTGCAACAGCAACCAGCTCACCTTCATTGCAGCGCAATTCTTGAGAACGCTCTGCCCGAACCACTTCAATTTTTGGCCCTGCTACCGAGGCATAACCTTCCACCAGCACCAAATCATAATCAGCAAACAAACGCGCCGCTAACAGTTGTGGGTTTAACGCCTCATCCACATCACTGACCATCAACATTTTTTCAGGGCCAACGAGCAATGATGTTGATGCGCCTGCTTGTTTGTGCCGCCAACTATCTTTGCCCGGTGTATCCATTTCTGGCTGATGGTGACTGTGTTTGATGGTGGCAATGCGCAGGCCTTTGGCGACTAAACCTGCAACCAACTTTTCCATCAATGTTGTTTTGCCAGAGTTGGAGTATCCGACAATGGCGAGCACTGGAACAGTCATCATAGACCGTCCACAATCGTCATTCCCGCACAGGCGGAAATCCACTCATATTGCAAGCCTATAGATTCCCGCCTTCGCGGGAATGACATAACATAAGTAACAATCATGGATGCTCCGTAACCCAAGCATCCCCATCAGGGGTGACTTCTTTTTTCCAAATGGGTACTCGCTGTTTTAACGTATCAATCATCCATTCACACGCTTCAAATGCAGGTTTGCGGTGCTCTGCACCCACCACAATCAGCACAATCTGATCGCCTGCATGTACTGTGGTGATACGGTGGATGATTCGCACATCAATAATGTCGAATGTTTTCAAAGCTTCATCGCGCAAACTTTGCATGGCAGTGGTCGCCATACCTGCATATTGCTCAAAGTTTATCGAAAACACATCACGTCCTTCCGAAAAATCACGCGCACAACCCAAAAAGGTAACAATCCCACCCATGCGCTGCGAGGTTTCCCGAAGAGCATTAATTTCTTCTTCCACAGAAAAATCTTCTTCCTGAATACGAATGGGCTTCATGGCAGCTTGAGCTCCTCTGATTTCAATAGTTCTTTAATATCTTGTATTTCTCTATGAATCCTAAGTGCCGTTTTCTTCAAGGTTTCAGGTATATTAATTGAACGCTCCTTCTTATGACATTCCAAGTAATACAGTAATCCCCCCATTTTGCAGAATGGTTTCACCACTTTTTTTGGTAATGCTTCCTGCACAAGGTCATATTTTAACCGTTATTCAGCATGCTTCCAAGCTCCTTCTCCCATTCAGGGGACAAGGTGAATGCCGCAGGCAGAGAGAGTACCCTAGGGTAGAAGGTTGGGATGAGGGGTGATTTCCTCAAACATCAACGAGAACCGTTATATACAAACCCTTACCCCAGCCCTCAAAGCACTCTCTCTTGCTGGGCAATTCACCTTGCCCCTTAAAAGGACAAGGCAGGACGATGCTGAATAGTTACAAAAAATCGAGCAATGGACATATCATCCCACCTGCTTTGGCACTGGCAGCGTGAGCCCAGTCGAATTCTTCATCAACAAACTTTTAATCGCGCCTGCATTACCCACTGCCTTCATGCCTAAACCGCGTAATATTGGCAAACCTGGCATCTGGCTGGTGAAAACACGGTGTAAACCTTCCATTGAACCCATCACACTTAAAATATCAGGCATGCGTAGCTTCATGTAGCGATTTAATACTGATATTTCACCCCAATCTTCGCCATATTTCTTGGCATCAACAATCTCTTGCGCCAAGACCATGGCATCACGCAAACCAAGATTCACACCCAAACCAGCAAGTGGGTGAATGGTATGCGCAGCATCGCCAATCAGCGCAAGGCGAGGGCGTACAAGGTGCATGGCAAGTTGCCCTTTAAGCGGAAATGCGGCGCGTTTACCAACTTCTTCAATACGCCCAAGCATAGGGCCGAAAGTAAGATTCAATTCTTCAAGAAAGCCGACATCATCAAGTGCCATCAAACGCTCAACATCATCATTGAACTGACTCCAAACAATCGAACATAGCCCATCTTTCATAGGCAACATCGCCAATGGACCTGATGCCGTGAAACGTTGAAAAGCTGTGCCATGATGCGGTATCATCGGGCGCACATTCGCCACAATGCCCTTTTGTTTGTAATCACGGCAATACACACCAATATCTGCCTGCTCACGCAACCATGAACGTCCACCATCTGCCCCAACAATCAATGGTGCTGCTAGCTTATGCCCATCTTCCAGTTCGATATGCACCGCATCAGCAAGCCAATCAACCTTGGCAATTGTGGCAGGGCATAAGATTTCAATATTATCGTAAGGCAAAAGCGTTTTCTTCAAGGCTGCCTGTAAATGCGAATTTTGCACCAAATAGCCCAAAGCATCGGACTCAATTTCATCGGCATCAAAACGAATACCGCCAGGCTGTTGATCATCCCAAACACGCATCGTGCGCATGACTTCACCATGCAGATGTTTCCATGCGCCCAAGCCTTCTAATATCTGCTGATTACCCAATACAATCGCCGATACACGGCAATCCATGCCCAATGATTCAAACACCTGTGCTTCACCACGTTCGATGATGGTGACACGCAGACCTGAATCTTTTAGCGCACAAGCAAATGCCAAACCGACCATGCCAGCACCCACCACCAACACATCTACCTGCTCTATATGCCCGCTTGATGCTTGATCTACATGTGAAATCATAAACTCTCCCCTACCGGGCAATCTTCTTGGTTAATTTGCGCCTTTGATGATTTGCGCAAATGAGTTAATCCTGCTGCGTGTTGCAAAAGCTCATCTTTTAAGGGCTTTATGCTCTGAACCGCTGACAATGCTTGGGCACGCAAGGCTCTCATCCACGCCAAATCATTGCCAAAGCCTGCTAACATGGATTCTGTAAAACCAGCCACAGCCAAAACATCGGCACGCCGTTTCTCAGCATAGGCACTTAACAAAAGAGGGTTGCCCGCATCTTTTTTCGCCAAGGGGGCATCCAACACCGCAAGCAAATCAATCACATCACGCAATCCTAAATTCATGCCCTGCCCTGCCACAGGGTGTACGGTATGAGCGGCATTCCCCACCAAGGCAATGCGTGAACGGGCATATTCTTTGGCAATGCGCAATTCCAATGGGAAACATGCACGTTTACCCAGCGATTCAAAACGCCCAGAACGCGGCAATACCGATTCATCGGCTGCCCGTTGCAAACGTTTCAAAAACATCCGATCAGGTAAATCCATCATACGCACCGCCTCTTGCGGAGCCAATGCCCAAACAATGGAAAACCTATCATCAGCTAATGGTAAAAATGCCAAAGGTCCTGATGTGCGGAAACATTCATAAGCGGTATCGGCATGACCGCGCTCACAACGCACAGAAGCCACCAAACCAAAACGGTTATGATCCCAGCCATGTGTGCCAATACCAGCCATGCGTCGAACTTGTGAATGGGTGCCGTCCGCACCTACCAATAAAGCAGCACTGATATTTAGCTGCTCACCATCTTGAGATAAAGAAATACTGACACCATCATCCACATGCTTAAAAGATAAGACACGCGCAGGGCGAAACCATGTCACCTTATCCTCTAATGCAGCATAAATCGGACGTACCACATCAGCAATTTCAACCACATACCCCAGAGCCTCAACACCAGCTTCTGCAGCATCCATCTGCACCAAACCCCGATTATTCGGTTCGCGAACTTCAATATGACGAATCATGCCAGCACCAGCGCCAGCAACATCTTGCCAAAGCCCAAGCCCTTCAAGGTAACATCGTGAACCATGCGATAGTGCTACCACCCGTTCTGGATCGCTCTTGCCCATGCCATGCAGCAATGCCTCAATAATGGCAACACGGTGCCCTTGCTCGGCAAGTTGTAGTGCCAATACACCACCAATCACGCCGCCGCCGACAATCACTATATCAAAGTCTTTTTGTTGTTTATTCATAACCCCATTCCTCATATGGGCTATACTGGTACAAACAAAATACATCACAAGTCTTGACTCTAAAAAAACTCATGACAAAGTTCGCCGCGTCTTACCGACGCTGTTCTAATGAATATGCCGGGGTGGTGAAATTGGTAGACACGCCGGATTCAAAATCCGGTGGCTTCGGTCGTGCCGGTTCGACTCCGGCCCTCGGTACCATATGATAGTCTCATTCAGACTCAGAAAGCCCTGTCGCCCTTATGGCGGCAGGTTTTTTTTACTTTCAAAATCCCAATCAGTCTCATCCAAACTCAACAAGTACCATCAAACTGTTGGTTCTTTTGTTGGTACTTTCCATGCCATAACATCGTTGCAAATAAAATACCAACACATGGAAAATTTCATATGCGACTATCCGATGCAAAAGTTAAAGCAGCAACCTTACCAATTGAAAAGAAACAATTAAAACTCTCTGATGGTGGGGGGTTATACCTTCTAGTTTCAAAAACTGGAAAATACTGGCGAATGAACTACCGTTTTTCCAAAAAACAAAAAACACTCGCACTGGGTACATACCCAGCAACTTCTCTAAAGTTCGCACGAGAAAAGGGTAATCCCCCCGAAAAACAAGTTGGTTTAAAAGTAGAATTTTCTAGAATGATTTACCAAGGAGATTTTACATGAAACATTCACGTTATTCGGACAGTCAAATAATGGGGATATTAAAGCAAGCTGAGTCAGGAGTGCCAATTCCAGAGCTTTGTCGTGAGCACGGGATGTCCCGAGCTAGCTTTTACAAATGGCGCAGCAAATACGGAGGCATGGATGCTTCTATGATGGCTCGCTTAAAAGAGCTTGAAGCTGAGAACAGCCGTTTGAAACGGATGTATGCTGAAGAACGGTTAAAATATGACCTTGTGCAGGAAGCATTAACAAAAAAGTGGTGAAGCCTTCTGCACGCCGTGAATTGGCAAAGAAGGCGGTTATATTCAAAGGTGCGAGTATTCGTTTAGCATGTAATGTATTTGCGATTAGCCAAACCTGTTACAGGTATGAGTCGAGGCTTCAACCTGAAAATGAAATCATTGCCGATTGGTTGGTTCGACTAACGCAGAATCAAGTGAACTGGGGATTTGGCTTGTGCTTTCTATATTTGCGCAACGTTAAGGGTTATGACTGGAATCATAAGCGCGTGTACCGTATCTACAGGGAGCTTGAGCTTAATTTACGCATCAGACCAAGGAAACGATTGAAACGGGACAAACCTGACGCTTTAGCTGTGCCAGAAGCCATCAATGAATGTTGGTCGATGGATTTTATGCATGATCAGCTTGGGGATGGGCGGAGTTATCGCTTGTTTAATGTGATTGACGACTTTAATCGTGAAGGATTAACCATTGAAGCTGACTTTTCTTTGCCTACCATACGTGTGATTCGATCTTTGGATCAGGTTATTGAATGGCGCGGTAACCCCAAGCGTATTCGAAGTGACAATGGCCCTGAATATATTAGTCATCTGCTTAAGGAATGGGCTGAAAAGAACAATATTATTTTGGATTTTATTCAACCTGGAAACCCACAGCAGAATGCTTATGTTGAACGCTATAATCGCACAGTGCGATATGATTGGTTGTCACAATATATCTTCAGAAGCATCAACCAAGTTCAAGAGCATGCAACACGGTGGTTATGGACGTACAACAATGATAGACCTAAC
>JALUXZ010000257.1 GCA_027018935.1 Mariprofundaceae bacterium | reverse complement strand
ATACTTGAAGCCCTTCAGCAGAAGTTGGATAACGCCCATGTTGCAAGCGGTATAATTTCAATGCTTGCTCAATATTCTTCATTTGCACTTTAGTGCTATCTATTTTGGCCTCATCCGCCCGCTCAATAAAACGCGGAGCAACAATCGATGCCATCACACCAATAATGATAAGCACAACCATAATCTCAAGTAATGAAAAGCCTTGTTCTTTGATGCGATCAGATGCTATGCGCATGATGCCATGCTCCTTATAGGAAATAGATAAATAAGATTAAGCATGAGTTGTTGCGTTGTTACAAGCCAATATAGCCTTCATGGCATTGATATGCTGCCTCAGTTGCACTTGATGCATAATTCTCTGCTTCATCTTTTAAGTTGCAATCTTAATGCAGATGGGTCTCTATGCAAATGTTAACTCGCTCAACCGCCATTGCTCCGAATAAGAATAAACATGCGAGAATAAGTTGAATCTGATGCTATTGATTTAATCCATCTTTTCGATGGGTAATTGCCACACCTAATTGGGGATATGATGATGATTCACTCTTGGCATAAACCACACCATAAACCCTTAAAGCTACCTTTTCACCCTCAAAAAGGGGCTTCTAAGCTTAAAAATAGCCCTTATTTCAAGCATAAAAGACTATATATCAATCACTTAGCTTGGTTCGACCCCGAACAATCCATGATTTTGCAGCCGATTGTTTTAAGTCCGACAGACTCATAGCCATAAAACAACAGAGCTATCAGCAGCTTCGGATGCCACGGGTCACTGCCTCGATCTGAGTAGCTTCGTTCAATCTCTGATGTATCAAGTTGATTCACCACATCAACGACAAATCGAGCAAGGTGACTATCAGGCAGCCACTCGTCTATCGACGGCGGCAACAAATATGGCGTACTGCGATTGATCGAACGAAATCTCACTGACATAATCCAGCCTCCCACATGACAGAAAAATTATATCAGCATTGCTGGTCGAAGAAAGTCCGACAGACTCCTAGTAAACTGTCGCCGCAATATCAAAAAGAAGGCTCGCCAATCATTTGGAGATGCATATTAAAATACAGTTTTTTCCCATTTATCAATAAATTGATAAAATCATGCATGTTTTTACATTTATCTTTCTGTTGCAATGACCAGAAAAGGCTTTTCAGCAGGGCAATTTGTCGAATATTCAACATTCAAGACCTACCCCTCTTATTTGACCCCTCTTACTCCTGTGATCCCTCTTACTGATGGGACTGCTGATTGTTATGCAAACAGAACGGTTCTCGATCTTTTGCGTGCCGATTTATAAGTTGTTGATCACAGTTAAAACAAAGGTAACGGATGCTGTGCCACCGTCCGGATTGGCAACCTGGACGGTGATGTTGTAGCTGCCGGGGCCAACCAAATTCCCGAGCCAAGTCATCACACCTGTTGACGCATTGATGGTCAGCATGCCTGCTGTTGGGTCAGCAACAATCGAATAGACAGCGCTGGGCTGTATGCCTGTCACTGTCGGTGCCGGTAATGCTGTTGAAAGAAATCCGCCATTATCATTGACGGTTTGATTTGCCATCGCAATCGTTGGCGTTGAAGCCGCAACCATTGAACGCGAAGCAGCCCGGAAGCTGTAACTCTGCATGCTAGAGTTTGGTCCCTCTCCCAAGTATACATTGCAGATGCCGCCTCCACCACGAGCCACAGCAGCGAAACCGCCACTATAAAAAGCAGCACCATAACCTATGTTTGTATCAGTCCACGTGCCACCCGGAGTATTTTCAATATATATGCCAACATTCTGCGCAGAAGTAAGTGTGGTACCACCTGAAAGGGTTGGCAGCCACCAAGCAGGCGCATTGGCTTGCATGGTTCCATTGCTATATT
The DNA here is from genome assembly GCA_027018935.1 of Mariprofundaceae bacterium. Lineage (GTDB taxonomy): Bacteria > Pseudomonadota > Zetaproteobacteria > Mariprofundales > Mariprofundaceae. The sequence goes on along the minus strand of JALUXZ010000257.1, from coordinate 3,818 downwards.
CCTGAGCCTGTAGACCCGTCGTGGCATGTAGAAAATAATCACCACCTGCCTGCAATCCTGTACCCGAAGTGGTGGCAATAGCGGCAATCAAGCCACGAGACCATTCCGGTACACCCCCCATGATATCCCAGACTGTGCACAAAGCTTCGGTGGCGGCATCCACCGATTCCAGACCGGGCAGTCCATCGACATCCGTCGCCTTGCAATAGCTTGCAGGCACAGCGGAATCATTGGCCATCACGCCGTTTGTAAGCAACCAGGTGCGGCGATGCACATCGAAGGTGTGATTCTCAGTGGTATCCGTTGCCGTTCCGGTACCTGCACCGTTAGCATCAATAGCAGAACGGGGAGGGTGACCCCCTGTAGTATCACCCATCCACAAGGTGCCGCCAGCATTGACCACCCCATTGGTCCAACTGGCAGGATTGTTAATCAACAATTGCACAAGCTGCATCATCTGAAGTTCACTCGGCAGACTGATCGGCACGCCGCCAACCACCTGTGAATCCGCAACTGCAGCCATCGCCCGCATAGCGCTCACATTCTGATACGGCACTGCATTATTGACAAACTTCACTCGATTGACTGCAATACCTGCATTGCCTGTCTTGATATAATTGTTGTGACGGCAGCCTGTGGGCGTAACACCGGGCATGGCATCCGTGCCATCGACGCATAGGGTTTGATCGAACTGTTTGGTCGCTGGATTATAGACCTGCATGCCATCGGTGTAGTTATTGGCCGCTGTGCCTGCCAGATAATCAATCAGATTTGGCTTAATCACCGCAGGCACGCCTGCATCGGAGGCCTGATACTTGGAAATCCAGAAACCCGGCTCAATCACGCCATCGCCATTCACATCCCAACCGCCCGGCACATAGACAAAACCAGCATTAACCATCGCCTTTCCTTGGGGCGAGTTATAGATCCAGTCATCATTGGTAATCGTGCCTGTGGCGGTTGCCGTGCCCAGCGTTGCACCGGACGGCGCGCTCAAGGTAAGCGTAAGCGTTTCATTCGGCTCAAAGGTAGTGTCAGCATTGACCAGCACGGTGATTATTCCAGTCGTTTGCCCTGCCGGAATGGTAAGCGTGGCATTGGTAGCAGTGTAATCACTGGCGGCAAGGGCGGTGCCATCAGTAGTGCTGTAATTCACAGACACATTGCTTGCTGATGAAGCACTTAAAGTCACTGTGAAATTCAGGTTGGTAACCCCGCCACCATTGCCCTCAACAACTGATGCCGGTGCAATGGAAATAGAGGGGGCTGCTGCAACATTCACGGTGCGCGTCACCGCTGTGGCTGCATTGCCTGCTGCATCTGTTGCATTATACGTCAGGGTATAACTGCCAACAACGGCTGTATTCACTGTGCCTGTAACCGTTGCGGTTAAACCCGTATCCACATTATCTGTCACAGTTACGCCAGGGTCTGTCCACACAGAGCCTTGCGCAACCGTATATGGATTTGCGCCAAGCAACGCAATCACGGGGGCTACTGTATCTACAGGTGCTGGCGTAGCTGCTGGAGCTGAAGCCCCCCCTCCTCCGCAAGCACTTAAGCCCAAAGTTGCGCATACTGCAACCAATGCAGCTATTTTTTTCAGGTTTTGCTTCCAGTAAATCTGATGTATATCACGAACCATCGACTTTATTTTACTTGGTTTTTTGATGTTTTTACGATGAAATAGCTGCATTACAGGTTTCCCCACCCAATTTTATAAACTTGGTACGATAATTGCGGGGGGGCTTGTCAAATTAAAATTCGAATACCAATATTTACTCAGCTTATCTCATATCATCCAAAAAACACCGCATTAACTTATTTCCCCCTTCATGTTATGGCGTTACGGTATGCGTTAGGCGTGGGGGCGTTACGGCGCGTTAGGTGCGTTACGGGGTCGAACCAAGGCGTTACGGGGTCGAACCAAGCTAACACCTTGATAATCATAATATTTCATCAAAATAAACCGTATTTTCAGTGCTTAGAAGTACCTTTTTGCTATCAAAATGGGTGTTGTAAACATACATAAACCACACCTTAGACGCTTAAAACTACTTTTCCACCCCAAAAAGAGGCTTCTAAGCCCAAAAACAGCACCTATTTCACACATAAAAGACTATATATCAATCACTTAGCTTGGTACGACCCATATGTCACATACCCATACGCCACATCTTGCAAATAAGGATTAAAGGGCTGCTTTCAACACTTTATTCCGCAGGGATAGCGAATATAACTACATAAGCCAAGCCAAACGCCAGTGCAAGATAGAAGCCTTTTTCAGCGAATGTTTTGAGTGAGCGTTGGGGGTAATCAATATGGCAGCAATACAGAGCAAGTAAGGTTTGTAAAAAATAATAGGCGGCAAAGGCGCGGGATGCCAATGCAATGATATCCAATAAATCAACAGACCAGACCAAAAAAATAGCGCAGGCAGATACAAGGATATAACTGATATTGGTGGATATTTTTTGGCGGCTATTTTCATGAAATAAACCACCTGCCCCACTTGTATCAGCAACAGCAGCACTAAATTGGCTCATGATGGCTGCAATGATAAGCATAAAAGGCAATACCATGGCAACCATGCCTGTGACTTCAATAATTTGTGCCAATTCAACATGGATAAGATTAATTTTTTGTACAATAGGCATGAGCAGTATGACTGATATAACATAGATGACAGCAGATATCCATTGCGCTTGGCGCATACTTCTTACGCGAATTTCAGGCGTGTATTTCTCACCAAGAAAACGTGATGTTTCAAAACCTTGGATAATCAAAAGCGCACCTGCCAGCATTTGAAATTGAATAGGTATGCTTCTTTGTTGATATGTAAAATGAAGCTCTGCATCAGATGATATAAAATAGATGCCAAATATGGATAAGCCCACAAGCAGTGCAACGACAATAGAAAGTTGTATGGTCATGGAAAGTGATTCCATTTTTTCTAAACCACTCAGTCCTTTAAAATAGCCTGTGGTTGCAATGATAACGATAAGTGTTGTGGTCAATATTTTCTCTAATACTAGGTCGGTATAGCCCAAATAGCCCAATAAAAAAGATGATAATAAAGATAAATAAAAGGCTACGGCAATCATATATGCTAGCGCAAGTGCGATGTTGCCAAGCAGTTCAACCTCTTTGATACCCTTGGATAAAGTTTGGGCATGAAGGTGTGACTCTAGATGTAAAATATTGAATCGAATCACATGCCCAATCGCATAAGAAAATAAAACAATGCCCAAGACTGCCAAGGGTGAAAGTATGCCGACAATACTGGCAAGCAATGGCGCCATGACCAAAAAACCACTGCCAATAATTGATGAAAGCGGTGTAAGTGTTGCTTGCCAAGTATCGTTTTTGAGAAACCGTGGACGCGTGAGTACAAATATCATCGCCAATGCAATAGCAACCAACAAAGCGTTAAATATGATATTGGATGCAAGCATCATTTCGCCCCTTCAAATGCGATAGATGCCGCACCCAATATACCAGCATGATCGCCCAAAGAAGAGGGTAGGATATGGATATGTTCTTTAAGTGGTGGAACAAGATGCTGATTTAACGATGTCATCATTTGGGGGTATAAAAACTGCCAAGCACCCACAACACCGCCGCTTATCGTGACAGTATGAACATCCAACAGTTTGATGGCTTCAGCAATCGCCTTGCCTAGGTATGTGCCACTTTCAGCAAGAATTTCAATGGCATGGATTTCACCATCCATGGCAGCTTGGCAAATCGCTTGGGTGTTGCAATGGGTATGAGTCTTTTCAGCATACCTATCGGCGATAGATGTCGCAGATGCATAG
>JALUXZ010000256.1 GCA_027018935.1 Mariprofundaceae bacterium | reverse complement strand
GCAATATGCCGATGCTTGCTCAAGGTTTGCTCTATCATTTGCATATCCATTTATCGAAACATCACACCAAACAATATCAAACACAACACAGTAATGGCGGGTAAGAAATGGTAAAACCTCGGCGCTTTGCATTTGCATGCCGCGCATTTTGGGCAAATATGCGCACCACATACTTCACATAGCATCCCTTCATGCTTAGCAAGCATATAATCACATTCAAAACACTTATCTTTTCTATCATGTATAGCTGTCATCATAACCTCCCAACTTTACAAAGTAGCTATACAATCACCATGGCATGGACAAAAATGGTTGCACCATTCTGATGTTCATACAGCTTTTGTCCGAAAGGTCTTGTAACTTGGCAACAAAATAACCCACTGGAGTTTTTGACTATGAACAGAAGTAAGTCGTTATGAAAAGCGAAATATCCCGTAATATCTTATTGATTGCATTGGCTGTGCGCTTGCAGCGGCTGGTTAAAAACCTACCCAACGATCTTGTATCTGCCGAACGTATTTCACGCAAAAGCCTGGCTGAATCTTATTTTTCCGAAGATTTATCCAAAAGTAGCGAGGGGGCGCGTAAAAAGGCATCGCGTTATATGGATGTGATGGAGCAGGTTTTTGGTCTTGATGGTTCAGAAAGCAGTGGCTATGTCATGGCAAGAAAGTTTGAGACCTTTCGTGATATGTTTGCATTCTGGTTGGATAGCATAAGCCCACCAGATAGCGATGATAAACGCCTGCATGTTATACTTACAGGGCTCATTCACAGTATTGATAATGCTTTTAGTGAAGACCCAATCGTCATCCCAAAGCTGGCGCGCCAGTTAAAAGAAAAATATGGCAACAAAAATATCCGTGATACCAAAGAACCATTAAATGAATTATTCGATAATCATTATGTTGCCAGTTGGCTACAACTGATTGAAATGGACGATGGTGCACTTGCCATTAATAAAGATGCAGAACCATTACTCTTAAGACTTAAACCCAGACAACAAACCGGCAGCAATCAAGATATTTCTATCAAATTGGCAAGACCTGGTCGCATCCATGTTGGTTTTGCGGCGTACTTATCTGACTTAGAGCAAGAAACTTTCAAAAAATGCCAGAATATCGCAACTTCGGTAAAGCTTTCGCATATTTTTCACTTGAATAAGCAGGATTATGTGCCCTATATCTTATACCGCGAAGGCAAAGCTGGTGAAATCATGCTTACCATGTGGAATTTTCAGGATAAATGCTTTGAAGATATTCATATTGAGGATATTCCAGAAAATATCACCAGAGAAGAACAATATATCCCCTTGCAACTTGATTCCACAACATGGAAAAGCTTTCAGCAATTGCTTGCCTAATGCTTTTACTTGAATGGATTTGTATCCTTATCGTTAGCATCACGGTGTTAATCAGTGCAAGGCTCTTATGGGCTTGGCAGCACCTACGCTATCACCCCCATGTTGAACCGATTGAAGTTGCCAAGCCCTCCATATCTAAACCATTGAATAACTTGGTCAAGCAAGTGGCAAGTATTGCACAGGTTAAAACTCCCCCCATCTATATACGCAGAGCATCTATGCCCAATGCCTTTATTCTGGCTGGCATATTTCGACCTGAATTATTTTTAAGCGATGAGTTACTTGAACAATGTCAGAGCATTGAAGCATTAGAGCATGTAATCTGCCATGAAATCGCCCATATCCAACATGCTGATGCCCTGCCCTTGGGCTTACTAACTATGGGGCTACAATGTTGCCAGTTATTACCCTTGCCTTTTATGACGCACTATATTCAACGGCGCATAGATAAAATTGAACAAGCCGCAGATAAGCAGGCTAATCATCTATTGAATAGCATCAACAGGAGAAAACCTTGAACTATCAATACGCAAAGCATGATGATATTCCGCACATTATCCAAATGAAACAAGCTATGTTTGAAGAAGCTGGTGTTGCTATGGGTGCAAGCACTGAACAACTTTTGAAATTTTATCATAACTACTACGATGAGGAAAAGGCTTTTCATTTTATACTTGTAGTTGATGAATCCCCAGTCGCCATGGCTGGTGGCTTTCTCAAAATGGACTTTCCATTCTGCCTTTATCCCAATCCTATGTATGGCTTTGTTGGTGATGTGTTTGTGATGCCTGAATATCGTAGGCAAGGTCATGCAAGAATTTTGAGTAATCAAGTGATTCAACAACTCAAACAACAAGGTGTGGATACGATCCGATTATTAGCATCTGATACTGCCAAGCCACTATATCAGCAACTCGGCTTTAAAGATTCTGATATGATGGTCATGCACACCAAATGAATATCAGGGCAATGGACAAACAAGATTTAAAAGCTGCCGCACGGATCCATTCAGAGTGCTTTTCTAGACAATGCTCATCATTTGAATGGCTTTCGTGTTCTATGGAAGCGTTTCCACGCATGCTTTGCTTTGTAGTCGAGGATGAGTCACAAATATTAGGATACGTAATCTGGGCTCAAAAAAGTGGTTTTCGACCCGAGGCAGTGATTGAGTTAGACCAAATAGCTGTATCACTAAACCATCAAGGACATGGGGTTGGAAGCCAATTAATTAGAAAATCATTAGCATTGGTAAACAAACAACTCAATTCAATGGGCAGCAAACTAAAACACGTCATTGTAAGCACTAGGGCTGATAATCATGCACAACAACTGTATCGAAACATATTAGGTGCCAAGCTTGAAGCAACAATAAGCAACCTCTATTCGGCCGATGAAGTTTATATGGTCGCTAGAAACATTACCGACTTCATCGACGTAGAGGTGTAGTAAACATGTATATTATTCGTCATGGTGAAACTGAACTCAATGTTAGAAAAGCATTTCAAGGACACACCGATTCAGCGCTCACTGAAAAAGGCATACAACAAGCAGAAAATCATGGCAATGAATTGCAAGCATATGAAATCAACCAAATCATTTGCAGTGATTTACCCAGAGCAATGAATACAGCCTCAATCATTGCCAAGCTATTGAATATTCCCATGCAAACTGACGACCAATTAAGAGAAGTATATTTTGGATTTTGGGATGGTATGGCTGATGAGGATATTCAGCAGCAATATCCTGAACTCTGGGAAGAACGTAAATCTAATAAGTGGCAATTTAATGGTTACAATGGTGAATCCTATGAACAAGCCCACCAACGGGCACAAACATGGGTAGTTGAAAAATATAGCTCAGGCACGCTGATTGTATGTCACCGCACCTTTGGCAAAATTCTTAGGGGTGCATACGCGCAATTATCACCCATAGATATGATGAACACTGATTTTCTACATCAAGATATATACAGGCTACATAATCAGCGAGTTAGCCATATCACAAATGCTTCTTGAAATAGGTCGCTGACTCTTGATAGCCAAGGCTTTGGTAAAAACCTGATGCGCGCCTTGTCGCCAATGCAATAAGCTTATTGCCTGCTGATTTTACAGATTGTTCAAAATGACTCATGAGCAAGCCACCAACGCCAGCACCCCTGTAATCCTCTTTAACATACACCTCTTCAACCCATGCAACAGAGCCATTGGCATAAAAACTGGGATGCTCAACACCAAGTAGATAAGCAATCAGTTCATTACCCTGTTCCGCGATGAGTAGTGTGGCGTGAGGCATATCCAATAGTTGCTTAAATGATTGCCTGAATGCTTGACCCTCAACCGTGAATGAGGTCGCCAAAGCCTTGGAAAGCGGTAACACCGCATCCATATCTTTTAATTCCGCTCGTCTTACCTCACATTGCAATGCTGCTCTCCTTTTAAATAAAGCAGCAGGTACATGATTGTACCTGCTGCTATTATCATTACACGGCTTCTTGCTTTTCTTGCTGCATAGCCGCAGTCGCGCTTTTGAATTCCTCGGCAATTTCTCTTGCTTCATGAAATTCTTTTGAGATTGCCTCACGACCAAATGACCAGAGAATATAGTTCATCAACTTAATCTCTTGCAACGCAAATTATACATATCTAAGCATCCGCTCAACAATTTCCTTAGGAAGTCTATTCCTGTATTTTGGAGTGCCTCCTTTTTCTATAAATGCCTTATCTACCTTACTCATTTCTTGAAGAAGTTTTTCTCCACTTGTATCCTTTGAAAAGTCCCAGATGTGACTCTCCCCAAGAAGATGCAATGCGATGATTAGGGTGGCAAGTTTTTGAAGCGAGTTCGTCATGAGCCAATCATGTGATAAGTCGGTTGATATTTTACTATTCTCTGAGCAATACGATGCCTCTGTGTCTGGTAAATCAAGTATTGCATCTAATGCGATTCTTGCCGTTTCACGGGTTCTCTCTTCGCGTGTGTGCATATATATCTTCAAATTGACTCCTGATAGCCAAAGCTTTGGTAAGCGGTAGCACCGCCCCCATATCTTTTAATTCCGCTCGTCTTACCTCACATTGCAATGCTGCTCTCCTTTAAATAAAGCAGCAGGCACATGATTGTACCTGCTGCTATTATCATTACACGGCTTCTTGCTTTTCTTGCTGCATAGCCGCAGTCGCGCTTTTGAATTCCTCGGCAATTTCTCTTGCTTCATGAAATTCTTTTGAGATTGCCTCACGACCAAATGGCCACAGAATGTAGTTCATCAATTTGATACCCTGTAATGCAAATGGCAAACCGATAATGGTAACCGCCAATATCAAACATGAAAAAACCATACCCAATGCATTGATCAAGCCAATGGGTAGCCATAAAATATTCATCACCGTTGACAGCACTTTGCTACTATTGCCTTTCCCCTTTTTAGAAACAATCACTTTTCCAAACGGTGCTGCCATAAAACCTGCAACTTTAAAGCTGATTACACCAAGTGGTATCAATATCACAGTCATATAACAAAGCAAACCAAATACAACATTGGCTAATGCAGCCCACCAACCACCAAATAGCCCCCATATAATATTCATCAACACTCTCATTTACCTTCTCCTTATCCAATAATTCGGAGGCATTGCCTTCCGTTGGAATCCAAAGCTAAGAAGCATACAGGACAAAAATGGTTTGATGCTTAACTTAAAGATTCACAGGCGAATGTACTTAGCCATACAGCCAAACTGTCTGTATATTCGCATCAAAAAACAATTGGGTGGCGTAAAAAGCCAGGTGAGTGACATTCAAAAATACAGCCCCTTGCGGGTATAAACACTCTTAATAACATTTCACTTTGAAACTTGATTTGTATCTACTGATTTAATGATAGTCCACTTCTTCATAGTCAATGGTATGATAAAATAATTCAGCTATTCTAGTTATTCATACTACCCATATATTCCCATTTTTTTACCCTCCACTTCAATTCCAGAAAGAAACAAAACTGATTCTATAATGAATCACATATATACGCTTATTGGCAATCATTTGCCCTGATATTAAAACAACATTGGAATCGTATTGGTTTAGCTTTGGTTAATGATTAGCAAAAGTTTAGTTTATGATTGACATAGCAATGGCAGTAAAAACAGCCTTTACGTTAAAGGCGTAGAATGGGCTGGAGAGGGTTTATCCGAAGGCTATAGTTGCTACCCGAAAGTCATAAAAACACCATATAAAACAAAGCTTCTTCACTCAACACCAGTTAACACCAAGAGCCCTTTACAATCTCATAACCCGAAGGTCGTAGGTTCAAGTCCTGCCCCCGCAACCAAACATAAGCCCTTGAAATCA
>JALUXZ010000255.1 GCA_027018935.1 Mariprofundaceae bacterium | reverse complement strand
CACTTGGTTTAGGCAAGCCCATCATCGCGGCATGCACTTCTTGCAATACCCAAGGGTTTCCCTGCACTGCTCGCCCAACCATCACACCATCACAGCCAGAAACACGCAGCATTTCCAATGCGCTATCACCATCCACCACATCACCATTACCAATCACAGGGATCGAAACAGCCGTTTTGGCAAGACCAATATCTTCCCAATTGGCATGACCATTAAACATTTGTGCGCGTGTTCTGCCATGTACGGTGAGCATTTGAATGCCATTATCCTCAGCAATCTTGGCAATACGCTCAACATTTTTACTCGGCTGATCCCAGCCTGTACGAATCTTCAAGGTCACAGGAATATCAATCGCTTCAACCACCGCACGAATCACGCGCGCCACCAAAGCTTCATCCTTAAGCATGGCAGAGCCTGCCACTTGTTTGCAGATTTTTTTCACAGGGCAACCCATATTAATATCCACAAAATCCGCACCACGCGATACCGCCCAATGCGCTGCATCCACCACAAACTTGGAATCTGAGCCTGCTATTTGAATAGAGACAGGCGATTCATCGGCATCCAACTCTGCCATACGTTCCGTGCGTTCACGCCCTTGCTCAACAGCACGCGAAGCAATCATTTCAGTGACCGTTAAACCAATGCCAAAACGGCGGCAAATACGTCGAAATGGTAAATCAGTGATGCCTGCCATCGGCGCTAAGACCAAAGGAGGGTCAATACGATGAGAACCTAAAGAAAAACCTGAAAGTGGAACCTGAACCAAGATATACCTCTGCCTAAAAAAAAGGCAATACTAGATTTATTGGGGCAATTTGTCGAATATCTTTCATATTGTAGGCGCAAAATGAAAAAGTACGCGTTTAGCTAAAGAGTATCAAAGACATGGATACCATTTTAAATATACTATGTGCCCAAGGTAAACCAAAAAAACTACATTATTTATGGCGACCCCAACTTACAGATGAGCAAGATGAAATGGTGTTAGAGCTTGCAATCAATGCCGCCGCCGATGCTATCGTTACATTCAATTGTAATGACTTTTTGCCTGCAGCAAATAAGTTTTCAATGCCAATCATCACACCATCAAAATATTACCACTGGTTAAAGGAGAATAAATAATGAGCCAATATGCCTTAAGATTACCTGATTCCTTACTTGAAATGGCAAGAAAAAGTGCCAAACGTGAACATGCTTCCATGAACCAACTTTTTGTCTCCGCGATTGCTGAAAAGCTTTCAGCTCTAGAAACCGAGAATCTACTGAACGAACAAGCAAGTCTTGTAGATAAAGATGCTGCCAACGATGTCCTAGCTAGGATTCAACATGCCCAAATACGAGCAGGTGATGAAATTTAAAGCTAATTTTTACGCTATAGGGCCCCTTACCCATATATTTTGAGTTTTGATTGACCTTCATCTGATATAAAGACAAAGTATCTCCTATAGTCCTTCTTTGTAGCTTAATATCCAATAGCAGAGAAATAAGGGGCGTATAAAGGAGTGTAATAGGTGGAAGTTCAAGTCATGCTATTACCAAGTTATGCGAAAAAGGTAAGCAGAAGGTGATTGAATCGGTTTCAGAAAATAATTTAGAAGATGTACTGCCGTTGATTCGGATGTATCAAGAATTCTACGAAATTGAAGGTATAGATGATGAGAGGAATAGAATATTCTTTTCACAGTTCAATGAGAACGGAGATAAAGGTTGTTTGTTTCTTTATCGAAATAAGGCAGGTGAGGCAGTAGCTTTTGCAACGGTATATTTCACCTATGTTTCAAGTATTCCCGCAAAAGTTGGTGTCATGAACGATCTCTATACAATCCAAAGCCATAGGGGAAAAGGGGTCGGTAAAAAGCTTATAAATCACTGCCTTCAATTTGCTATCAGTAAAGGTGCAGCACGGTTACAGTGGTTAACATCTGAGGATAATAAACAAGCCCAGAAACTCTATGACTCGCTTAATACGAAAAATAGCACATGGAAAGTTTATACATACAGCGCATGACAAGGCAATTTCACTCGGACGCTTCGCGCCGGTGAATTGCAGCGTTAGAGCCTATTTTTCGCATTCTTCATTTATCTTATACGATTTTAAGCTTGTAAGCGTTCCACACCTGATTCAATACGTTTAATTGTTTCATCTAAACCTAGCAGTTCCAATGTCACATCAATCGGTGGAGAAACAGGACCTCCCGATAATAAAATACGAATCGGCTGTGCCAACTTACCCATATTCACTTCTGCATCAGCACACACGCTTTCAATCAAGCCATGTGCTGCCTCACCTGTCCATTCTGGCAAAGCTTTGGCCTGCGCAATAAATGTTTCCAACAACGCCCACGTGCCCTCTTTAAAGTTCTTTTTGACGGCTTTTTCTTGATACTCGGTTGGTGCAACATAAAAGAAGCGCGCACCATCAGCCAAGTCGATTAGATTTTTAGAACGCTCTTGTAAGCTTGCAATCACACCCGCCAATGGCGCTTGCTCTGCTTGTATATCTACAGCCAATAAACGTGTGACTTCATCTACCAAGTCAGTCGCTTTTGATTCTTTAATCCAATGCGCATTCAACCAATCAAGTTTTGCCTGATCAAAGCGTGATGCGCTTTTTCCCACTGCACCCAAATCAAATAGTTCGGTTAACTGCTCAACCGAAAACACCTCATCATCACCATGCGACCAACCCAAACGCGCCAAATAGTTTACCACAGCAACAGGTAAATAGCCTTGTTCGCGATATTCCGTAATCGCCACAGAGCCATGACGTTTGGACATTTTTGCACCATCAGCGCCATGAATCAATGGAATATGTGCGAACTTTGGCACAGATAAACCAAGAGCTTCATACAATTGAATTTGGCGCGGGGTATTATTTAAATGATCCGAACCGCGTACCACATGCGTAATGCCCATATCGGCATCATCCACCACCACGGCTAAATTATAGGTCGGTGTACCATCAGTACGCATAATGATTAAGTCATCAAGCTCGGCATTGGGAAAACACACATCACCCAACACCATATCACGTACCCATGTTTCACCCTCATTAGGTGATTTAAAGCGAATGACAAAGGGAGCATCATCAGGTGTATCTGTACGCTCACGACAACGTCCGTCATACATCGGTTTTTGCCCAGCTAATTTTTGCTTTTCACGCATATGATCCAATTCTTCACGCGAGCAATAACAACGATATGCTTTACCTTCATCAAGCAATTTATTCACCGCAGCAATATGCAAATCTTGGCGTGCACCCTGATAAACTGGCTCACCATCCCAGTCCAAACCCAACCATTTCATACCATCCAAAATAACTTGGGTTGCCTCATCAGTAGAACGTTCTTTATCCGTATCTTCAATACGAAGTACAAACTCGCCACCAAAATGACGGGCATAAAGCCATGAAAACAAAGCAGTGCGGGCACCACCAATGTGTAACATTCCAGTTGGAGATGGGGCAAAACGAGTACGAACAGTCATATTTTTTCCTATAAATCAATCAAGATTCGCCATGCTCAACACAGCAGGCGCGGCACACTATCAAAAATGCGCTCTCACTTCACCGCTTGAATCAAAATACCTGTCGATTCACCCTGGCTTGCCCCTTCTTCTGGCCAAACTGGAAAAATACGCGACGCTGAGATACCACGGGAAATAAGGAAGCCTGTAATTTGCTCTTGGGTTTTGCGAACACGCTGTATAAGTCTTTCACTCAACATTTCTTGCCCTAACTGCGGTTGCAATTCAATTACCCACTTTTTCTCACGTTGAAGCACATGAATCACCTTACGCAAGCGCACACGCTCGTTATGTTTTAAACTGTCCCTACGACCATCGAATGAATCATGCAAACGAATATTGGATAAGTGGATAAGCTCTTTTTTGTTAACGTTTGTCGCCTCCAGCATCGCCTTATCTGCCAATGAAGAAAGCAACTCTCTGCCCAACATATCACTGCTCAAAGGCGTATAAATCCAATTGCCTTGTAATGGTATTTTTAGCTCAATATCACCATTATTATTGATGCGATCAAACAAAGCATGCGCTTCATAACCTGTCGCTTCGGATAACATTTTATTCGAAGACACACCATTTTGAAACTGCCCATGGCTTAATGTTAAGCGCATCAAACCTTGATAATGATGTGGCTTTTTAGCTACTTGCTTTATGTCTAAATCAGCTGAAATTCGCCCGCGCACCACACTGGGTAAACCCGAAAGTTGTAACCACGGTGTAGCAGCAAATGGTAACGCATGCTTTAGCGAGGCATGCAAAGACATCCAAGGTGTTCTTCCCCAAGGAAACCAATCACCCTTATATGTAAACCTGCCATCAGCTAATTGACCTTGCATACGCATGTTTAGCACTTGATTTTGCTTAATGTTATCAAGCTTAATCATCTCCGACTCAAACCATACCGCATCTTCTTGGCCCAAACTGAACTTGCCATAACCAATATTGATATGCTTTATTTCCCAACCATCCAAACTCAATGGTAATGTTTGTTGTTTCTGTACTGCATCCACATTGATAATTTGTGACCATGGTGTTAACGATGTTTGCCCAGCCCAGTTATCTACTTTCCAAGTATCTACATGGGGCATTTGAGTGGAGCTAAAAACAATATTTTCTAGTTGCATGTGCGCGGCACGCCATAACCAAGCACCACGATTCCACATGATATTTTCACCATTCATATCACCTTGCAACTGCCAACCTGCTTGATTCCAAACACCTTTTAAATCCAAACGAACATCGCCATTTAATCGAGCATTTTTTACCAATGTTTGAGGTAAAGCATCTCTAAAGTTAAGCAGTGGCACAGCTTTGGCTTGAACGTTGAGATTAAGTTTTTTCCCTACAAGTCCTTGCGCTTGAAGTTTCCATTCTCCCATTGCCTCATTATCAGAGCTGGCTTGCATACTTAATTGTTGCCCATGCAACGAGAGTTTGCCCTGCATATCAGGCAGCCAAATATTTTTTGCAATATCGCCAAGTTTTATAGCTGTAAAAGAAACCGTTGGAAAGTCCACCTTCCACGCTAAGTCCGAGCTTGGTAATGCCGCCACAACAGAGGAATCCACAGCCCAACTACCCCGCTCTATAAGCACATCATCCATACGTAGGGTGTGCTGCGGCCAAACAAGCTTGGCTTTTTTGAAACTAAGCTGTTGCAAATACCCAGCATGCTCGGATTCAGATTTGTAAGATAAATGACGAATAGCCCCTTTATTCATGCTTACCTGCCAACCTTGTTGCTGGCGTTTCATGTGTAGCTGCCCTGTCAGATAAGCACTATTGAGCTTTTTAGCCTGTAATGTGGGCATGTATGCTGAAAATAACTGCAATGGCCAATCAATCGTCTGCATATCACCCTGCCAGCCAAACTCACCCATCTCTCCTTGGAATTTTAGCTGTCCCTTTGCGGCATGTTTTTGATTGCTACTTAATAATTTGTTTTGCCAAACAAGCTCTCCTGATAACTGTTGCTTTTGCCAAGAGGCTTTGCCAGTCATAAGCCCCTCAATCACCGACAAGCCAAAACCTTTTGTAAACTGCATTGCATCAAGATTTGACCAAACCACCTTCTGCCCATTATTTTGACTAGATACATTTATAGAGCCATCCCATACATCGCCCGACAGTTTCCATTGTTGCAGTTGAGGGGTCGCCGAGAAACTTGCATGATGCATGGCAAGCGGCTGTAAAGGTAG
>JALUXZ010000254.1 GCA_027018935.1 Mariprofundaceae bacterium | reverse complement strand
CTTGATGAAGTCTTATCACGGAGCGATGTGGTAGAGATTGTATCTCGGCATGTCGAATTAAAACGAAGTGGCTCCAATTTAATGGGCTTATGTCCATTTCACCATGAAAAAAGCCCATCGTTTTCTGTATCTGCCGATAAACAATTATATTATTGTTTTGGTTGCGGAAAAGGCGGCGGTGCATTTCAATTTTTGATGGACCATGATGGTTATTCATTCCCAGAAGCTGTGGAATATTTGGCAGAAAAGTCTGGTTTGGAGCTACCGCAAGAAAATGATGCTGATCGATTAAAAAGTCAGAAAGAAGCTTCGCAACGCAAAAAGGCACTCAATCTTTTGGCACAAACAGCCGATGCTTTTGCTACCCAGTTGCACAGTAAGTCGGGCACAAAAGCCAAAGCCTATATTCAACAACGTGGTTTACCCGAACATATTATTTCAACCTATAAGCTAGGATTTTCACCCGATGGCTATGGTTTTATGCAACGCACTTTTGGTGGTGATGAACGCACCTTGGCGCAATTAGAAGCGGTGGGCTTACTTTTTAAGAGTGATAAAGGTTATGGTGATCGCTTTCGTGATCGTTTGATGTTTCCTATTCGCGATCGGCGTGGTGATATTGTTGGCTTTGGCGGGCGCAGTATGGGTGATGATAAAGCCAAATACTTAAACTCGCCTGAAACATCATGGTATCATAAGTCTGATATATTGTATGGTTTTTCAGAGCATCGCGATGCCATTCGCAAACGAAAAATGCTCATGGTTGTTGAAGGTTATATGGATGTTTTGGCGTTGGCAGCTTTTGATTTACCCATTGCCGTTGCTGCATCAGGTACATCCATTGGTGAACGTCAAATTCGTGATATTTTTCGTTTATGCGAATCGCCGATTTTCTGTTTTGATGGAGACAGGGCTGGTTATCAAGCCGCATGGCGCGCACTGGAGCGCATGCTGCCGTTGTTAAAACCAGAATATCGCCCACAATTTTTATACCTGCCTGACGGTGAGGATCCAGATAGCTTGCTGCAAAAAGAAGGTCGTGAAGCCTTTGAGCAAAGAATGTCTGAACAAGCAAAGCCTGTGCTTGAAACATGGCTGCTGGGTCTAAGTCGCCTTGCTGGAAGTGGTGTTGATGGTCTCGCACGCATGGCAAAAAAAGCTGATGAGATGTTGCTAAAAATGACAGATCCATACCTACAACAGGCTTGGAAACAAAAAGTTGAGGCTCAAACAGGCATCCATTTGCAAAATATCGGGCAAAAAAGGCATTTTCCAGTGCCTAAAGCGCGGGCAAAATCTCGTGAGGTTAAACATTTTTTACATGAGGACTTTTTGGCTGGATTGCTACAAAAACCTGAAAGGATTGACTTGTTGCCCCCGGAAGCAAAGGACTTTAATCTTGACAATGAGGCATATAATCGGATATACACGCGCGTTTTTTCATGGCAAGGCTCCGAAGTATACAATGGTATGGCATGGGCGCAGCAATTGCAGCGGGAGTTTCCCGAAGTTGCAGATCAGATTGCTCGCTGGATGAATCAGGAACCTGTTTTGGACATCAAATTTTCCAGCGATGTGTTGGATATGCGCAAAGCGTTACTAAAACGCCAGCTGGTTGACGTAAGCGATGTTGTTAAACGTGCGCAGTTGGCAAAATTGAAACAAGAATTGCAACAAGAATCGATAAAATTGAGCGCTGAGATTGACGAACAGCGCAGAGGTAATGAATGACAAGTTCAAAACAGGCACCTATACGAATCAAAGAACTTGGCGGCTTGGTCGCTAAGGGCAAAGAAGCTGGTTTCATCACCTATGAAGAGCTGAATAAACATTTGCCAGAAGGGCTGGTTTCAGCCGATCGTATTGAACAAGTTATTAACTTATTCACTGAAATGGGTGTGGACGTGGTTGACCCTGACCGTGCGCCTACAGGTGAATACGCCATGCGCAAGGATCGTTTACGCAAGGAAGATTCCGCTCTGCGCGCTGATACCACGCAGCTTGGCACAGTAGTTCGTATTGATGATCCTGTGCGTATGTATTTGCGTGAAATGGGAACGGTCGAGCTATTAACCCGTGAAGGTGAGATTGAAATTGCTCGCCGCATTGAAGAAGGGCGCTTGCAGATGCATGAGTCGATCTGCCTTTGCCCTGCCACCTTCCGTGAAATCATGCTGCTTGGTGAACGCGTGATTCAAATTCGTGATGAAGCGATTGAAAGCGAAGAGGAAATGAACTTCCGCGATATTCTTGATATTGATGATAAAGTGGTGAATGCTGCTGCTATTAAAGAATATGAAAAACGTCTGAATAAATCAGAAGATGAAGATGAAGATGAGCCTGAAGAAAAAATGGATGCCGAGCAGCTTTCTAAAGCCATTAAAGAGCGTCGTGCAACACCTGATGGCACGCCGATGGAAGAAACTGTCATCACCAAAGAAGAGCAGCTTGCAGAGGCTTTGGTTCACTTTGACCGTGCAAAAATTTTGCATGATCAATTTATAAAACTCAAAAAACGCTCGGCTAGAAAGCCTGCTGATAAAGTGCTTGGCAAACAGACTTACGATGTCTTACAAGAAATGCTTGGTGAAATTGTGGCTATTCCATTTTCAACCAAACAACTAGAGTCTTTGGTTCAGCGTTTTAAAAGTGCGGTTGAACGAGTGCGTAAATATGAACGTACGATTCGTGATCATGCTTTAAAATCAAAAATGCCACGCAAATTGTTTTTAGAAACTTTCCCTGTAGAAGAAACCAATGAGCGTTGGTTGGACATGCTAAGCAAAGAACATGCAGATCGCCCTTGGGTAGAGCTGATTGAGCCCGTGGCTGGTAAAATACGTGAAAATCAACGTCGTTTAAAGCGTGTGGAGCAAGAAAGTGAACTTTGCATTGATGAGCTTAAAACAGTGGCACGAAAGCTAACCATGGGTGAAGCTAAAATGCGCCAAGCTAAACGTGAAATGATTGAAGCAAACTTGCGCTTGGTGATTTCGATTGCTAAAAAATATACCAATCGTGGTTTGGGTTTCTTGGATTTAATTCAAGAAGGTAATATTGGTTTGATGAAGGCTGTAGATAAGTTTGAATGGCGACGTGGTTATAAGTTTTCTACTTATGCAACGTGGTGGATTCGCCAGGCGATTACCCGCTCCATTGCAGATCAGGCGCGTACCATCCGTATTCCTGTACATATGATTGAAACCATCAATAAAATGATGCGTGTTTCACGTCAAATCGCACAGGAAATTGGTCGTGAACCAACCCCTGAAGAGTTGGCAGAACACTTGGAAATGCCTATTGAAAAAGTGGAGCAAATTCTTGAAGTCGCTAAAGAACCTGTATCTTTGGAGACACCCATTGGTGATGATGAAGACTCACAACTGGGTGACTTTGTGGAAGATAAAAATGCTGAGAACCCGCTCGACGTTGCAATCGCAGAGGCTTTGGAAGAAGCAACCTTATCTGTATTGGATAATTTAAGCCCACGTGAAGAAAAGGTATTACGCATGCGTTTTGGTATTGGCATGAATACCGATCATACCTTGGAAGAGGTCGGCAAGCAGTTTGGCGTAACACGTGAACGTATTCGTCAAATTGAAGCCAAGGCATTGCGTAAATTACGTCATCCTTCAAGGTCTGAAAAACTGAAAACATTTGCCAATACACCTGAGATTCAACCATTGGCTTAGGTTTTTCATATCGCTCTTTAAAAAGGTGCTTCGGCACCTTTTTTATGCTCTAAAAATACAGCCAAACACTTTATTTGCATATAACGTCATTGCACTAAGTAGCCATACTTAGCATACTTGCAATTATTAACGATTGGGAGGTCAGCATGGCGCAACGTGTATGTATCATTGGTGGAAGTGGTTTTGTCGGGCGAGTTGTTGTCAGGCAAGCAATACGCGCTGGGCATCATGTTACTGTCGCTTGCCGACACCCTGAAAAGGCACGTTCACTTAGCGTGGAAGGTGTGCGTTTGATAAAAGCGGATTTAAGTGATGGGCGAGGCTTGGATGATGCCATTGCAGGTGCTGACTGTGTGATTAATTTGGTTGGTTTATTGTTTGAACGTGGTCGTTATGATTTTGATACCGTACACGTGCATGGTACAGAACATGTTTTAGCTGCTTGCAAGCGCCATGCTGTAAAACAATATTTACATATGAGTGCATTGGGAGCGGGTGCAATTCCAGCTAGTTCATACTCCCGCAGTAAAGGCGATGCAGAAGGCTATGTTCGTCAAAGCGGCATGGCATGGACACTGATTCGTCCATCCATTATTTATGGCGCAGGTGACTCATTTTTTACCAAGTTTAAAGACATATCAGCGATGCTCCCCGTATTACCCGTAATCCAACCAGAAACGCGATTTCAACCTGTTTGGGTAGAAGATGTTGCACGTGTGTTTGTACAAAGCATTGGCAATCGCCATGTGCATGAACAAACCTATGAATTGGCAGGCCCTAAGGTATATAGCTTTATGGAACTGATGACATTATTGATGGCAACATTACAACGAAAACGCCTGTTATTACCTGTTCCCAATATTGCTGCTAAATTATTGGCAAGCATATCTCGCTTATTGCCGACACCGCTATTAACAGCCGATCAATTGTTATTGCTACAACATGATAATGTCATCACTGGTGAGCCATTCCCTGCTCAGTTCGGTGAACCTGCAAACTTGGAATCTATACTTCCGAGCTATATTTTAGGTAACCAAATCGAACGCCTGCAAGATCAGTTAGATGATTTTCGCACTCGTTACCGCAAACATTAATGGATATGTTTCCAGCCCCAAGCATTGCCATCACCGCCATCCTTGCGGCTTATTTATTGGGCGCGATTCCATTTGGATTATTGTTTGCACGCTGGTTAACAGGTAAAGACCCCAGAAAACACGGAAGTGGCAATATCGGTGCGACCAATGCACTGCGTACAAGTGGTAAAAAAGTCGGTATTCTGACGCTGCTTGCAGATATTGCTAAAGGCTCACTTGCTGTAGCTTTGGCAAACTATTTACAAAATGACATGACATTGGTGGCAGCTGTCGCTCTAGCAGTGTTTGTAGGGCATGTTTTTCCAATTTACTTGAAATTTAAGGGCGGCAAAGGTGTCGCGACCATGTTTGGAGTGTTAATCCCATGGTTGCCTTGGGTTGCTATTGCAACATTTATTGTGTGGATCTTGTTGTTCAAATTAACGCGCTATGTTTCTTTAGCATCGGTAGTCGCGGCTATCATGTTGCCATTATTTACATGGTTGTTTGGCATGTTTTTATGGTCTTCAAACGATCCAAGTTCACTTTTCGCTTGTGTTATTTTAGGGGCACTGGTCATAGCCCGACATATTGGGAATATGCGCCGTATATTGGCTGGGGAAGAGCCAAAAGCAGGAGCATCTTAAGCAAAAAATAGTGCTTTTTACTTGTCTAAAGAGTATTTTCCAATCGTTAAATGCGTCTGAAATGTATGCGCAGAGTTTTTGATTATGCTGCATATTGAGTCTGTCCAAAAATATTATCGAACAACTTGGTTTTAGCCTTCTGTAATTGCTTCCATGCGTCAAGGTCTGATTGTTTCATGGCTATTTCATCCATGTCATTAAATGACAATTCAGGCTTTAGAAACTGCTGTGCATCTGGCAGTGATTTTAACTTTTCATAGGGCGTTTTCATGTCAGTTTGTTTGTAGTATTTTTTCTGTTTTCCTTTGCTATTCACTTCAATGCTAGGGAAGTGG
>JALUXZ010000253.1 GCA_027018935.1 Mariprofundaceae bacterium | reverse complement strand
TGTCAGGTCCGAATATCGAAGAAACAGTGAATCTTGCCAAAGCGGTATCTATTCCTGTGATTGTATCGGGTGGTGTGGCGAAGATGTCGGATGTGGAAGATTGTGCTGCGCATGAGGGTGATGGTATTTGTGGCGCAATTACTGGTCGTGCGATTTATGAGAAAACGATTGATTTTGAACAAGCTATGAAGTTGTTGGTGTAAATATGTTATCCAAACGTATTATTCCTTGTCTTGATGTTGCCCATGGTCGTGTTGTTAAAGGTGTGCAGTTTGTTGATATTATTGATGCTGGTGACCCTGTGGAAGCGGCGATTAAATATGATGAGCAGGGCGCGGATGAGCTGACATTTTTGGATATTCGAGCTAGCCATGAAAGCCGTGATACGCTTTATCATATGGTGACAGAAGTAGCAGAGCATGTGTTTATGCCGTTAACCGTTGGCGGCGGTGTGAAAGCTCTCAAGGATATTGAAGGGCTATTGCATGCTGGCGCGGATAAAGTCTCGATTAATACGGCGGCAATTTTTAATCCTGAATTGGTCAAAGAAGCTGCGGAACGGTTTGGCTCTTCGACCATTGTTGTGGCAGTCGATGCGAAGGCTGTTGATGACCACTGGGAGTGTTTTACGCATGGTGGGCGCAAAGAAACAGGTATCAATGCTGTGGAATGGGCGAAACGCATGTCTGACTATGGTGCAGGCGAGATTCTTCTCACCAGTATGGATGCCGATGGCACGAAGAATGGTTACGATATTCCGCTGACGCGTGCTGTATCGGATGCGATTTCTGCCAATGTGGTGGCATCTGGTGGTGTGGGTACATTAGAACATATGGCAGAGGGCCTGCGTGATGGAAAAGCCGATGCTGTGCTTGCCGCATCTATTTTCCATTTTGGCACATTTACCATCGCTGAAACCAAACAATATTTAGCGGATCAAGGTATTCCCGTTCGTTTATCGGCATAATTTCCGAAGGCAGGTTCATACATGCAAGGTATATACAAACCTCTCTGGCTTAAAAATAATGGTGATTTGGAAGTGATTGATCAGCGGTATCTTCCTTTTGAAAAGAAAACTCGTGTTTTAAAGACGGCAAGTGATGCTTGTGAGGCGATTAAAGACATGACGGTGCGCGGTGCAGGCGTGATTGGTAATGTGGCAGCATTTGGTGTGTATTTGGCAGCAAGAGAATTTGATGCTGATATAGCCAAAATAAAAGAGGCTTCTGCCATGATTCGGGCTTCTCGACCAACTGCTGTGAACTTGATGTGGGCAGTTGATAGAATGTTGGCGCATATTAGGCATAGCTCTGATGTGGTGAATGATTGTAAAAGAGAAGCGATTGCGATTGCTGATGAAGATGTGTTGCGTACGCAGAAAATCGGAGCATTTGGCTGTGATATGATTGAGCAGATCATGGCTGATAATAAGCTGAAAACATTCAATATATTGACGCATTGCAATGCAGGTTGGTTGGCGATTCTTGATAGTGGCTCTGCCCTTGCTCCGATGTATGAAGCGCAAAAGCGCGGTATTGATATTCATGTGTGGGTGGATGAAACACGCCCGCGTAATCAAGGTGCAAGCCTTACATCATGGGAGCTTCTGGATGCAGGTATTCCGCATACAATTATCCCTGATAATACAGGTGGTCATCTTATGCAGCATGGTCAGGTGGACATGGTGATTACAGGTGCTGATAGGGTAGCTGCCAATGGTGATGCAGCCAATAAAATTGGCACTTATCTCAAAGCACTTGCAGCCAAAGATAATGGTGTGCCATTTTATATTGCGCTACCTATCAATACATTTGACTTTGATTGTGAAAACGGTGTGCGAGATATTGAAATAGAAATGCGCAGCGAAGATGAAGTGCATATGATGCAAGGTATGAATAAGCGTGGTGATGTGGAGTGTGTGCGGATTACACCTGAAGGAAGTAAAGCCATAAACTATGGTTTCGACATAACGCCTGCACGGTTGATTACAGGTTTGATTACTGAAATGGGTGTAATTTCCCCTAATAAAGAGGCGATTTTGAAGCTGAAAGGCTTGTCAACGCCAACGTGACGGGGTATCCAATCGCGATGGATTCCCGCCTTCGCGGGAATGACGAAAGGAGCTGCAATGCCGAATATCATTGATGGTGTTATTAAATACCATGTGTCACACACGCAAGAGCAAGCACCTTATTTTGAAGAATATGATGCGCTAGAAGCTTTGCGGGCACGATTGTTTGCGCTTGGATTGGTTGGAGAAACACCTGACGGTATTGGGTTTGGTAACTTATCGTTGCGAGCTGATGAAAAATCTTTTTTTATTACAGCAACACAAACAGGTAAGCAGGAACAACTTTCACAAGGTGAATATACGTTTATCGAAAATTATAATTTTGATGCATTCACGGTGTTTTCCAAAGGCAAGTTGCAACCCAGCAGTGAAGCTTTAAGTCATGCCATGATTTATGAGCTTCATCCTGATATTCAAGCGGTTATTCATATTCATTCAGCACCGATTTGGCAGATGATGATGAAAGAAAAATATTTATCGACCTGTGCTGAATATGGTACAGCGGAAATGGTGAGTGAGATTCAAGCGCTATATCAAACCCACGACCCTTTTACTCACAATGTTTTTGCCATGAAGGGACATGAAAATGGTGTTATGATTTTTGGTAAAGATATTGCTCAGGCTGAACATAGCCTATATAGAGCCCTGAGCGTATGTTTATCTAGCTGCTAGCCTACATGTAAGGGTACCTCGAAAAACCTCGTGCGAGCCAAGCGATGTTGATTTTTGCTCATAGCAAGGCGTAATAGAATGAGTAATAGCACCGCTATTGCCCATTTTATTCAACGAAGCTAGGGGTGAAAAGCGCAAGTTTGGCGAAGTACCGAGGTTTTTCGAGGTGCCCGTAAGTTTCTGTGAAAATATAATTTATAAAAGAACAAATTGAGGATAGAATGTTCTGCTAGTTTATGGGTAGGAGATATGGTTATGAAATATATAACAGTGTGGGTGAGCTTATTTTTATTGCTTCCATCAGCATGGGCTGCGGATATTGATGGGGTGAGTGTTCCTGATCAGGTTGTGTTACAGGGTGAGAAGCTAGCTTTGAATGGTGCGGGTATGCGCACAAAATTCTTTTTTGATATTTATGTTGGGGCTTTGTATTTGGAAAAGCCTGTGAGCCACGCAGCAGCGGTGCTAGCAAAGCCAAGTCCAGCTCGTGTAAGTATGGTTATTGTGTATAGCGAAGTAGATAAAGGAAAATTGATCAAAGGTTGGACTTCGGGGTTTAAGAAAAATCAAAGTAAAGCTTCTTTTGGCGCATTAGAGGAGCGGCTGGCTGTTTTTAATCAAATGTTTGTAGATTTAGAAAAAGGAGACCGTATAAACTTTGATTTTCTTACAAGTGGACAAACGCGCGTTGTGATTAAGGGCAAGCAGGTAGGCAGCATCGAAGGTGTTGATTTTCAGCAAGCTTTATTGGCAGTGTGGCTTGGCGATAAACCTGCCGATAATGATTTAAAACAAGCAATGTTGAAAGGTAAGTGAGTAAGGTATCAAAATATATGGACTTTGTATGGTTATATAAGTCAGAATTGGGGAATGAATCAATATCCCGACAAAACATGTGAAATAGAAAATTTAGTGCGCCATCCAAAATTGGTTGCTGCAGCCGTTGCAGGCAAGAAAACGCAGCAACGACGTGATGGTGTGTATGCCTATCCAGGAGAGAAGTTTGAGCTTGATGGTGTTGCTTTTGAACTGACAACATTAACACGTTCAACACTGGGTGATATGACGGATGCCGATGCGCAAGCTGAGGGTTATCCCAATCTTGCTATGTATAAAGCTTTGATTTTGAGTATGCATAAAGGCATGGAGTGGAATCTGAATGCAGAAGTGTGGGTACATAGTTTTAAGCGTGTGGATGTAGCATAACTTAGTTTAAAACATGGTAACTATTCAGCTTACAACCGATTCGCCCGATACCAGCGTTAGAAAATGCTCACTTACAGCAGTAAGTTGCGCTTTTCCGCCTCGCCTAAAAGCGCCTACTGTTGGTGGTTTCGAACAAATCAGCGGTAATCTGAACAGATGCGAACCAATTCTATAACTATGCTGAATAGTTACAAAGCATGAAAGCTTCTAACATTGCTGTGGCATTGGTGCATTGCCCTGTGTTAAATCGTAAGGGTGAAAGCTCTACAACATCGATTACGCCGATGGATGTGCATGATTTTGCACGAACGTGCGCATTTTATGATGTGGATAAGGTTTATTTGGTGCACCCTGCCAAGGGCATGCAGGCTATGGTGTATGATTTGACAGGCTATTGGGCAACAGGTGAGGGCGGTGTTCGCAATGCTGGGCGCAAGCAAGTATTGGAGTCTGTGAGCGTGGTAGATTCGCTTGAAGATGCTCAAAAAGAGGGTGATTATCAACTTTGGATGACCTCTGCGATGGTCGAGGAAGGTCATGTGATTGAGCCAAGAGAACTGCCAGAAATGGCTGGAAATCATTTGATTGTCTTTGGAACTGGTTCGGGTTTGGATGTTGAAAATCTACCAAAAGAAAATGGATGGTTGTCACCTATCGTTGGGATAGGTAAGGTGCGCCACCTTTCGGTACGGTCAGCATTAGCGATTTATTTGGATCGGATGTTTGACAGAGAAGGTTGAGAAGAGTTTGGAGGCATGAAATGCGTGCATTGGATGATGTAACAAAAGATCAGTTGCGTGATGATATTCCGGCATTCCGTGAGGGCGATACTGTCCGCGTGAATGTACGAGTAGTCGATTTTAAAGATGGTAAAAAAGGTGTTGAAAAGCGTGAGCGTTTGCAGGCTTATGAAGGTGTAGTAATTGCACGTCATAACAAAGGCATCTCAAGCAGCTTTACAGTGCGTAAAATTTCAAATGGCATTGGTGTTGAGCGTATTTTTCCGTTGCACTCCCCAATGCTTGGCAGCGTTGAAGTGAAACGTCGTGGTCAAGTGCGTCGTGCGAAATTGTATTATCTACGTGAATTGCGTGGTAAGGCAGCCCGTATCAGCGAGCGTCGTTACTAAGTTTTCTTGGGCAACGCCCTTGAGTGATGGTTTTAAACGAGGGCTCCTTTGTGAGCCCTCGTTTGCGTTTTAATCTTGTGTTTATGGAGTAAAGCATGACAGATCGTAGTGATTTCTTTCAGGCAGATTTAAATGACGATGTGGTGGTAGCAGCCATTGCAGAGGAATTGGGTCGTCAGCAACATACATTGGAATTGATTGCCAGTGAAAACATTGTGTCCAAGGCAGTGATGCAGGCACAAGGCTCTGTGATGACCAATAAATATGCCGAAGGCTACCCAGGTCGCCGTTATTATGGTGGTTGTGAGCATGTCGATAAGGTTGAAGCATTGGCTCAAGAGCGTGCCAAAGAAATCTTTGGTGTGAAACACGCCAATGTACAGCCGCATTCTGGTTCACAAGCCAATATGGCAGTGTATATGGCGGCATTAGAGCCTGGTGATACAGTGATGGGTATGGATTTGGCACATGGTGGACATTTGACCCATGGCTGCCCAGTGAACTTTTCTGGTCTATTATATAATGTCGTTGCTTATGGTGTACGTGAAGAAGATCAGTTAATTGATTATGATGTCATGCAAGCTTTGGCGGATGAGCACAAGCCGAAGATGATTATTGGCGGTGCTTCGGCATACGAGCGTGAAATTGATTTTAAACGCATGCGTGAAATTGCTGACTCTGTAGG
>JALUXZ010000252.1 GCA_027018935.1 Mariprofundaceae bacterium | reverse complement strand
GGGAAGTATTAATATTTAAAAAACTTGCGACATCTTCAACAGCCGTCATGTTCGGTGTTTCAGTTTCATGTAAGGCTGCATCATCAAAGCTTGGAATATCCCGTGTTGAAACACCTTTTTCCACATTGGCGGCATAATCACAGTGTGAACAGTAGGCGATTAAATCCTCACCAGATTCAGCCAATACATGAAATTCATGGGATTGATTACCACCAATCGAGCCAGTATCTGCCTCCACAGCTCGAAATTTTAGCCCCAAACGTGTAAATATCCGCTGATATGTGGCAAACATATTGTCATATTCAGCTTGCAATGATTCTTCATCAGCATGAAATGAGTATGCATCTTTCATGACAAACTCACGACCACGCATAAGACCAAAGCGCGGACGCACTTCATCCCGAAACTTGCTTTGAATCTGGTATAAGTTCATTGGTAATTGTTTGTATGAACGAAGTTCGCGACTCACCAAATCACAAATCACTTCTTCATGGGTTGGGCCAAGGCATGATTCATGCGCATGGCGATCCTTAAAACGTAGTAGTTCACTGCCATATTTTTCCCAACGCCCTGATTTTTGCCAAAGCTCGGATGGTTGCACCATGGGCAATAATAACTCTTGTGCGCCTGCACGCGCCATTTCTTCACGTACAATAGCTTCAATTTTGCGCAATACACGCAGCCCCATCGGCAAGAAATCATATACACCAGAGGTAACGCGGCGAATAAAACCAGCACGTAATAATAATTTGTGGGAGATGACTTCTGCATCGGCAGGGTCATCGCGTAAAGTAGGGGCAAAGAAACGTGAATATCGCATGGCGGGAAGTTTAGCTGCGAATTCTGTGATGAGGTAGTGGCAAGTTGTGTTTTCTACTTTGAAATGGTGAAATAATTGTGCAAGACCTATAAAGCATGCAGCCTTGCGCCATGCAGATTCATTGGCCAAACACTCATTTTTTACTGTCTGTCGCAGACACACGCGAATTTCCGTATATTGATTTACCTCAAATTGCCATTGCAGGGCATTCGAATGTGGGTAAATCAACCTTATTAAATGCCTTGTTTGATCGAAAAAGCATGGTGAAAACATCTAAGAAGCCTGGTTGTACACGTTTGTTAAACCTATTTGAAGTAGATAAACAGCTCTTGGTTGTTGATTTGCCAGGCTACGGTTATGCCCGTGCCCCGAAATCTGAAAAACATAAATGGGCGAAGCTGATTGATTTGTATTTACGTGGTAATACGCCGCCGCAGTTGGTGTTGTTATTGTTGGATATTCGTCATGGCCCCAAAGATAGTGATTTGCAGCTTATCGAATATTTGAATGAACATGGTGTTCGCTGGTTACCTGTAGCAACCAAAGCAGACAAATTAACGGGAAACAAGCGAGCCAAGCGTTTAAAAGAGATGTGTGATGATATGGGTGGTTTGCTCAAGCCTTTGCCAACATCCAGCACGAGTATGCGTGGTATTGCTGAATTGCGTGCTTTGATGATTAAAGAAATTCTAAGCCAACAAGAAACGGCTTGGGATCAGCTATCAGATCAGAACGACTGACCTGTTCCCAAATGTATCCGCCAGCGATGTAAAGCTGTGCTATAGGCGACATCACCACGCAATGTACCATTAATCAGCCAGCGCAAAGTCCACCGTACACCTGTTCCTACACCTGCCACAATAGAGCGACCCAATGCTCTGCGCCCTTGATTATTGACATGCCCAGCATCAACAAAAGCAACCCATTGCACATTACTATCTGGTTTAATAAGCATGCGGCTTTCGAGCGTGCCATAAATATAAGCACTGCCTTGCAAGTCTCCAGGGTAATAGCCTCGAATACCGTTACCACTGCCTAAATCAAATAAGCCGTCACGCAGTAAATCACCCTCTGCCCAGCCTGCATTCACACGTACATTGATGGTGTTTTGTTGTTTGAGTGGGATGTAGCTGCGCCATGATGCGCTTTGTCGTGTTACATTCACGGATGAGCCAAATAAACTGCTGGCAAGCTCTACATGATAATGAAATGCTGAACCTGTAATCCACGTACTATGATCATCTACAAGCAGGTAGTTGATGCCTAAATTCACGGCATTACGTTGAGAATTTTGAATATCAGATTGCGGCACGCCCGCTTTTAAAGTAAATTTTTTAAGGCTATGGCTAAGCCCTAAACGAGTATCCCAACCTTCGCCAGGGACTGCTCCAAAAGCATAGGATAAACCTAGCCCCCAATCCTGACTATTTTGCACATATGAACTACTTAATATACCGTTTTGAAATGCATCAAAGACACTATCACCACGGTTTATAGACATATCCATGCCGTATTTTGAATCAGCAATTCGCCGCCATATATAGGAGCCTTGATAGGATTGCCCTTGATTACCGCTGAAATTTTTCCCTGTATCGGCACTCGCTGAAAGACGGGCAAAGTGATTTAAACCCCAAGCATTATAATAGCTCAAGGCAAGACCTACCCGTGATGCGCCCCCATCTTTTCGTGTTGCTTCTGGCAACAGCCAAATTGGCCAACGATCTTTAACAATAATCTGTACAATACCTTGTTTATCGGGAGCTAATACCGTGACTTTACTGGTGAAAATGCCAAGATTTCTTAGGCGGCGTTCGCTTATTTTAATAAAATCTTCTTGCCACTTTGAGCCGTTTGAAAATGGTAGTTCACGCAATAAGACACGTTCATCTGAGTATTTTAGACCAGAGATTTCAATGTGTTGTACGATGGCTTCATCAGCATACCCGTATGCAGGTAGGATTAAAAACCATAGTATAAATAAAAGTGGCATAAGCTAATTTAAGCTTAGTTTTGTTTGGGCATCCAGCTTTTATTGCAAGATGTGTTTGTGAGCTTCATCGTTATAGGTTTGCACACGCTTTTTCCAGCCTGGCAACCAACGATTCTCATGCCGTAATGGAGGGGATAGATGAACACGACGTGTTAATATAAAAGCCGCACTTGCAGAGAAATCTTGGATGGCCTGCAAGCCTGGTTGTGAGCTATGCATATGTTTCAATACTTGCAATAAACCCCAGCCAAGCCCTTGGTAACGTTCAGAGAGCTTGATGCCTTCACCCTTAAAGTTCACATAGTCTATGAGTGCATAAAAACCCATCGGGCTATGCGCCACATATTGAAATTGTTGTTTAATATGCTCGCGATTTTCTGGTGTGGCATGGCTTAATATGATCGGTAGTGCGCGGTTCAACCTGTTTGTTATAAATTCAATTTGGAGGGTGCGCGTTTTGATTAAAAAAGAACGCAATAATAACATTCTTTGTGTGTTTCTATTTTCCTCAAATTGCTGACGGCTTCTCCAAGGGTTGCCCTGATTATTTAGTAACCATAAAGGTATTTTAACACCGTTGCCTTGCATCCAAGCCAGTAGCTTTGGGAAACTTTCATCGAATCGTTTTTCGGATTCTTTCACACCTTTGGGGTACCAAATAAAATGCCCAATCCCTAATGATGCAAAATCCTCACCCTTATTCCATGATGTTAGACATGTGATTTCAGAAGCACATTCGTTTTGAAAAATTAACTGTCCAATCAGTGTTGATTCATCATTGGATAAGTCCAAGGCAAATGTGTTCGATGCAGTAAAAAATAAAAAAAGAGGGAGCCATAAGACTCCCTTTTTCCATGCATGCATGTGTAACATTAAAATTTAAAGTTTACACCAATCGAGGCAACTGGATAAAACTGCATATTTTTCAAAGAGCTATCGAGTTTACTTTTTTCTGCCGCAATATCAGCAGCACTGACACCAGGTGCGACAATGGATGTTTTAGGTTTACCCATATACATCATTCCCAATTCAAAGCTAAAGCCAATAGGGCTTCCACTGGAGATTGCATCGCCCCAGCCAATACCTGCATAAGGTGCAAATTTGTTAAAGTCGATTGTAGTAGCAACCGTAGGGTTGGTGTAAGTTGTTCCACCAATAACGACATTACCCAACGGGCGAGCATTCATGGTTAACTTATTGCCGTTATAATATGCACCGCCAGTTACGCGAAATTTTCCTGCAAAGGGATAAATATCAGCAAGCAAACCCACGCTTGCGAGTTTTAATTTCGCATCATAGGTGACATTGGTATCTGTAATGGTGGTATTGTAATTAAAACCATTACCCTGCAAACGAACATTGGCAAATAATGGTACGATATTGGTGGTTGCTTCCACACCAAGACCCAATGTTCCGACTTTAGCTGCAATAGCGACATCACTTGCTTGGGCGGTTGTATTCATACCCAGCACGAACAGTAGGGCAACGCCTTTTAAACTTTGTTTTAGTTTCATGTAGCCTCCTAAAATTACTGCCCTAGTATGTATTATTATAAATGTAATAACGTGACTCGCATCACTTGGTTATTGTAATCTTGGACAATCAATTGTGAGCGAAAAAGCGCGTAAACTTCAAGTGCCGAAACGCCAACAATAACGCCCAGCCCTATGGTCCATAAGCCTGAGATGATTAAGCTAATACCACCCATAAAAGCAACCAAGTTGATAATTCCCCGCAACCAATGACCCAAATAAAAATGATGCAGCCCTGTAATAAATAAATAATTCAATACAGCAAATGTGTCCGGGTCTTTGAGTTTCTTTTTTGCGATGGCATAAAATTGTTTACGTTGTTCATCGGGCAAGTCTCGAATAGCCAAGCGCAAAGCTTCTTCTTCGGCTTGAACTTCAGCTTTATCAAGCATGTTAGCGTCCCAAGGTAATCACAACGGTTTCACGACTCCAAAAAAGCCATAAACGTTTTTTCTCCACAAATTGAAACACCACTTGCCAGCCATCTGCTGCAGCTTCATTCATGTCCATTTCCATGCTTTTGATGGGTAGCCCAGAAGCTCCCAAAAAGATTGTGCCCAAAGCACCTTCGGCTATTGAAATAACCTTATATTCTTTGTACGCCATGATTTATTCCTCTAGCCATTGTTTAAGTGTTTCTAATGCTTTATCCGACACGGAGCGTCGCCTTTCTGCTCGTGATAACCTACGTTTGCCATCGCGTTTTTTGCCTGTAGGTAATAAACCAAAGTTGATGTTCATTGGTTGAAAATCTTCAATCCGAGTGCCTGAAATGTGCCCCAATAATGCACCATGTGCTGTATCGGATGGTGGTGAATTAGGTTCATTGCCTAGCACAATATCTGCTAAAAAACGCCCTGCCATCAAGCCCATCGATGCCGATTCTACATAGCCTTCCACGCCTGTAATTTGACCTGCAAACAGTATACGCGGCTGTTTTTTCAAGCGCAATGTGCCATCCAATAAAGCGGGGGATTTGATAAAGGTATTGCGATGCAATGAGCCTAAACGAAAAAATTCAACGTTTTCTAAGCCAGGAATCATTGAAAACACACGTTTTTGCTCACCATAGGTCATTTTTGTCTGAAAACCGACCATGTTAAGCAAAGAGCCCATGCGATTATCACGGCGAAGTTGCACCACAGCATAAGCCTTCTCACCTGTTTCAGGGTGATCCAAGCCAACAGGTTTCATCGGACCAAAACGAGGTGTGTCTTCGCCGCGCTCTGCCATTTCTTCAATTGGCATACAGCCATCAAAAAATGGAATATCTTCAAAACCTTTGAATGCCACTTTTTCAGCATTCACCAACTCTTTTACAAATGCTTTGTACTGCGTTTCGCTCATAGGGCAGTTTAAGTAATCGCCATCCTCGCCTTCTTCAACATTTTTATCATAACGATTTTTCCAATAACAAATATCCATATTGATGGATTCAGCATCGACGACTGGCGCAATGGCATCAAAGAAACAAAGCCTATCTTCGCCTGTCAGCTCTTTGATTTGTTCATACAAAGCATCCGATGTTAAAGGCCCTGAGGCAATCAATACTAGCCCATCAGCAGGTATCTCTGTGACTTCACCATAGACAAATTCAATCAACGGTTCGGCTTGAAGTGCGGTTGTTACCAGCTCGGCAAACTGTTCGCGATCCACTGCCAATGCTGTGCCTGCAGGAATGCGTGCTTTATCGCCACATGCCATAATCAATGAATCCATTTGCCGCATTTCTTCATGTAAAAGTCCGACTGCATTTTCCAAATGATCAGCACGAAAGGTATTGGAACAAACCAATTCAGCGCAGTTTCCCGTATTATGTGCGGGTGTCATCTTGCTTGGGCGCATCTCATGCAAACGTACTTTGATGCCGCGTTTGGCTAATTGCCAAGCGGCTTCTGAACCAGCCAGTCCTGCGCCAATGATGGTAACAGTTTGTGTTGAAGGTGAAGAAGTATCAGTCATGCCGCGAGGCTACGTTTTCGATGAATGACAACAAGTGATAACTACTTCATTGGATGAATGCCCATAAAGTCATTACCATGCGGCGATGCAAAAGATATTGATTCATTTCGCCGAGTTATCACTTAAAGGCAAAAACAAACGTGTATTTGAAAAGAAAATGGCGGACAATTTAAAACGCCTGTTAAAACCGCAACGTTTAATACGTAAACATGATCGAACGATTGTGGAATTGGATTATATTGATGATGCGTTGCTTGATCATTTAGCATTGATTCCTGGTATCAGCAATTTCGCGGTGATGCATGAGGCAGAGTCAGACTTGGATGATATTCGAGCTGTGGCAGAGCGCGTGGTGCGAGAAACTTTTGGTGATGTATCTGGGAAATCATTCCGTTTGAAAGCACGCCGTTCGGACAAACGATTTGCTTTGACCAGCCCCGAATTGAACTTTGAGGTGGGCGGTTTTCTTAAAAATGCACTGAATCTCACGGTCGATTTAAGCAATCCTGATATTACCGTACATGTGGAAGTGACCAATCAAGGCAGCTTTATTTATACCGATAAACGTAAAGGTGCGGGCGGTTTGCCAGTCGGT
Organism: Mariprofundaceae bacterium; assembly: GCA_027018935.1. Classification (GTDB taxonomy): domain Bacteria; phylum Pseudomonadota; class Zetaproteobacteria; order Mariprofundales; family Mariprofundaceae. The sequence goes on along the minus strand of JALUXZ010000252.1, from coordinate 21,525 downwards.
TCATCGGGCAAAGGCGTGGTTCTGTTTTCTGGCGGTATTGATTCACCCGTTGCGGCTTACACCATGATGAAACGTGGTATGAAGGTGACCTTGGTGCATTTGTACAATAGTACCATCAACCGTGATTTTTCTAAGATTAAAGATCTCGCCAAATGTTTATCCCAATATCAGGGGCGTACACGTTTGTTGATGATTGATTTGGAAGAATTTCAACGTCATGCCATTGCCATGATTCCTGATAAATACCGCATGATTATTTATAAACGCCAAATGATTCGCTCTGCTGCCGAAGTCGCAGAGGAGATTAATGCCCATGCCTTGATTACAGGCGATTCCTTGGGACAAGTGGCAAGTCAAACGGTGGAAAATATTCGTGCTATTTATGATGTCAGCCCATTGCCATTGTTATCGCCGTTAATTGGTTATGACAAAGAAGAAATTATCACCGTGGGTAAACGCATTGGCACGTATGATATTTCTATCGAGGAATATTGTGATATTTGCTCTTATTTGATTGCCAAGCACCCCGAAACACGCGGAAAACCAGAGGAAGTAGCTGAATTTGAGAAGTTACTGCCATTAAAAGGGCTTGAGTGCATTCGCAAGGAAGCTGTTTTTGATCATGGGCAAGAAGTGATTCGAAGTGCTCAGGAATAACTTGTAGAGCATGACACAAGATAGCATTTATGCTGATAAACAGCAGCAAGTCCAAGCCTTTCGCTTTGATGATAAGGTAACGCGTGTATTCGCCGATATGATTCAGCGTTCGGTGCCTGGCTATGGACTGACATTGCAAATGATTGCGGTGATTGCCGCACAATATGCACAAAAAGACAGTGTTTTGTATGATTTAGGTTGCTCACTTGGTGCGGCAACACTGGCTTTGCGACATGGCATACAAACGGAAGGCTGCCGTATTGTCGGAGTTGATAATTCAGAGGCAATGCTCGATACATGTTTGGGTTATGTGAAAGCAGATGATAGTAATGTTCCTGTCGAATTAAAGCATGCAGATATTCAAGATGTGGTGATTGAAAATGCCTCGGTTGTGGTGTTAAATTTTACCCTGCAATTTATCGCTTTGCAGGAACGCGAGGCTTTACTGAACCGTATTTTTCAGGGTTTGCGAGCTGGTGGCGTATTGATTTTATCAGAAAAAATCTCCTTTGATGACTTAGGGAAAAATGAGCGCCAGACGCAGTTACACGAGGTTTTTAAACGTAGCCAAGGTTATTCAGAATTAGAAGTAAGCCAAAAACGCCAAGCATTGGAAAATGTATTGATTCCTGAATCATTGGAAGATCATCATGCCCGCTTAAAACAGGCTGGGTTCGCGGATAGTCAGACATGGTTTCAGTGCTTTAATTTTGCTTCGATGTTGGCTTTTAAATAACGTATGATGGTTGATAGGCGGCTAAAAAACACGTCATTCCCGCGAAGGCGGGAATCCACTGGGTGAGTTGGCTAAGTGATGAGTAAACACCCATGTACTTATATTCTTGCTAGTGCAAAGAAAGGTACGTTGTATATTGGCGTGACTAGCAATCTTATTCAGCGAATATGGCAGCATAAGAATAATGAAGTTACAGGTTTTACAAAAAAATATCACGTACACATGCTGGTTTATTATGAACAGCATGAAGCAATGAATGCGGCGATTACACGCGAGAAACAATGAAAAAAGTGGAACCGTGACTGGAAAATAAATCTGATTGAAGAAGCTAACCCAAATTGGCAGGATTTATGGGAGTCAATTCAATAACTATGGATTCCCGCCTTCGCGGGAATGACGGTTTACAGTTCAGCAAACAAGCGGAGAGGTCGTGAAAGAATATCGTGATAAGGAAAGGCTGCAGTTAGCAGCAACGTTGCATGCATCAGATTTGGCAGATGATGAGGAACAGTACCTGTCACTGTTTGACCAAGGCTGGCAAAAAATTCTTAAACATGGCGACTTGGAGCGTTGGAAATCGGGCTTTCATGCCTTACCCGAAACACAAGCAGCAACGCTTAAATTTAATGAAGATACGGTCAGTGTTTGTGCCAATGGTGTGTCTGATTCGCAAGAACATATCGAAAAAGCCTTAAAGAAAATGCATCCGTGGCGGAAAGGTCCATTTGATGTGTTCGGTGTGCTTATTGACACGGAATGGCGTTCAGATTGGAAGTGGCAACGTGTGCAAAAGCATATTGCACCTTTAAAGGGTCGCACGGTGTTGGATGTGGGCTGTGGTTCGGGTTATCACATGTGGCGCATGCTGGGAGAGGGTGCTGAATTGGTGGTTGGGATTGATCCTACACCTTTATTCTCCATGCATTTTGCAACCATGAAACGTTACACCCCTGAATCCAATGCCTTTTTATTGCCTGTTGGCATTGATGATATTCCGCAAGGTACACGCTCATTTGATAGCGTATTTTCCATGGGGATTTTATACCATCGCAAATCACCTTTGGATCATCTATCACAATTAAAAGGTTTATTGCGTAAAGGTGGTGAGTTGGTATTGGAAACCTTGGTGATTGAAGGTGATGAACATAGCTGTTTAATACCCAAAGGACGCTATGCCAAAATGCGCAATGTGTGGTTTATTCCATCGGTGAAGATGCTGGAACTCTGGCTATCGCGTTGTGGCTTTAAAAATATTCGTTGTGTTGATATTGATACAACTTCAACAGATGAACAACGTGGCACTGACTGGATGCAATTTGAATCGTTAGCAGACTTTCTTGACCCGAATGATCGCTCAAAAACCATTGAAGGTTACCCCGCACCGATGCGAGCGGTGGTATTGGCAGAGGCAGTTTAGAGTCTGGTTAAATTTAATCAATAAATAGGCTTAAGTATCTATTAAAAAAGAATAACTTATTACGTTGATAACCCGTTTGTTCATGCAGAACACCATCTTCAGTCAGCCTTTTAATTAGTGATGAGGCGGTTGGGTGACTGACATTAAGAATACTTGTCGCCATTTTTACAGAAATGAAAGGTTTACTATATAGGTAGTTTAAAAGAATCTGAGCATTTTCGGCTCGTTTCCCATACCCTAGAATCAATGTATCCATTTCATGCCTGAGCTTTAGAATCTCTTCAAAAGTCTGTTTGCCTTTGCCTGCTGTTTCAATAATGGCGGATAAGAAAAAACTAACCCAATGAATTAGATCATTTGATAAGCGAACACGGGTCAGTGCATCATAATAGTTACCCCGGTTTCGTTCAAAAAAATCTGATAAATAGAGCGATGGCTTTCTCAGCAGTCCCTTGCTTACTAAATATAGCGTAATCATCAAACGTCCGACACGACCATTTCCATCTAAAAAGGGATGAATAGTTTCAAATTGATAGTGGCTAATCGCAATGCGTACGAGTTCGGGAACATTTACATGCTCATTATGCCAGAATGTCTCTAGGTCACTCATTAAGTCAGGAAGCTCTTCAAAATGTGGAGGAATAAATGCTGCGTCTGCCAAACTACTACCACCAATCCAGTTTTGAGAACGGCGCAATTCACCAGGGCACTTATTTTTACCACGTACGCCCTGCATCAAAGTTGCATGCGTATTTTTTAATAATCGATTGGATAAAGGTAGTGATTCCAGATCTTGAATCGCATTATTCAGTGCAAGCACATAGTTTTGTACTTCTTGCCAGTCATTTCTTTTTTCGGGTGTAACAAGCTCCTTGTCAAGCACAGCTTCATCCATCTCAGTTTGTGTGCCTTCAATCTGTGAGGATGCTTGTGCTTCTTTTGTAATATGCAAGCTAATAAAAAGGTCAACATCAGGTACAATCAGTGTAAATGCATCAAGTTCTGCCAGTGCTCGTGAAGCACGCTCAAGTAATGTGTTAATCTTGGGTTCTTCCCAGCTCCATTCTTTATTAATCATAACAGGAGAAAAACTCTTGTATTGACGTTGCTCTACCCACTTTCCCGATTCAAAGTTTTCAAATTTCATATCAAACCTCGCATTGCACTCATCAATCTAAAAAAGCCTTGGGGTAAGTGCGAGCCAATAGATGTGAATTTATTCTGATAACCTTGCATATAACAATCTATATGTAAACTTTATACCCATAACCTTACATATGGATTGTTGTATGTAAGGTTCACGCGCTACTGTTTTTATCAAGGATCGAGAAAAGTGGCTAGTCCTTCTCCCATGCGGGGTTTTAGGGGCGGGCTCTAGGGACACAATACATAATTATTCACTTTTCCGTTTCGATCCCTTCTTTGGCCCTGGCTTTTTCTTGCCAAGGCTTCGCCCCACAATTTCCGACATGCGCTCAATAAAACTATCTTGCCCTAGCGGTCTACCTGTTCTTTCATGCATACGAAGCGCATCAAACGCCTCTTGGCTACCACTGGCCAACAGTTCCGACCAATTCGGCACGCGATCCAGCATCGGTTTCACCTTCACTAGCCCGTCATCCTTGCCGACAAGATGCGCTTTTGCACTACTCCAGCGATAGTCCTCCGCTCTTTTCACCAACTTGGCACGGACAGGATTCAGTTCAACATAGCGAGCCGATGCCAAAAGATAATCCTCATCCATCGGAAACGATGCAAACCGCCCTTGCCACAAATAACCCTTCCAGCTTTTCTTGAAGTTAATATACTGCGTATAACGGCGGTGCGCCTCGCCAATCCCGTGTGCAAGGCTTTTTTCATCCTCTGGCACTGCGATTAAATGAATATGATTGGGCATCAAACAATATGCCCATATCTCAACACCTGATGACAAGCACCACTCTCGCATCAATGATAGATAAGTTTCATAATCCTCATCATCAAAAAATGTCTCCATGCCCCGCACACCACGTTGGGTGATATGATGGGGAATTCTGGGAATAACGACTCTTGCCATGCGTGCCATACAGCAAATTTTAGCCAACCTCACCCAACTGTCAACAATTAAGTATTATGTCCCCATAATTTAGAGCGGCGCGTCTTATTGCGCCGTTGATCTTCCCCCGATAAAACGGACACGTTGTACATTTCATGCAGCCATTTTTTTGGAGTTTAATTGCTTCATTTACAAGTGACTCAGTATCAACAACATGCACGATATCGGACAGATTACCAATCCGAAGCTCCAAAACACCCTTTTTATTTTTCTGTTTCAGTGCAAGCCTCCATTCAAATTGCCAAGAATACTCATGGAACTTATTGTATAGGGCTAAAAAGAGGAATTTCATTTTAAACGTACCACATAACATAAAAAAAGGCGATAATTTGGTCAATGCATATGCTGCATAGCTTTTGACTCATCACTCACCAACAAATGAATGACTTTTAATACAGCTTGTTGATAAGCTGTATTTGCAGCCGTGCCTTTGGATAAAAGCATGGCGGTCTGTTGCATTTGCAGACCGTGCTCTTGCATCGAAGCATCAATATCTTTGCTCATCCCCATGCCCGCCAATGATTTCATGCTCGCACCCTGTGCAGCCATATTTAAAGCATGGTACAATAGGTTGGCATTTTTCGGCGCTTGGTTGGCTTGCAAAGACATCATCATATCTAACAAATCAAAAGCTGCTGCCCCTAAATCATGGGTATGCTGCATCATAGGTGATTCACCTTGCCCGCCTTTATGCATGGCCGCCATTTCAGGACCAGACATGGCTCGACGCAATAAATCAGCACTTTGTGCTAGCATGGCATCACCATGTTTTTCTCCGCTTAATTTTAATTCAGCACCTTGTGCCATCATACTAATAGCATGCTCAAGCAACATGCTAAGATGTTGCATAGATGCACCTGTTTGCATACTGCCCATAGGCTGATTATTTTCACTTTTATCACATGAAACAAGCCAAAAACATAGGGTTAAGCTTAAGATAACTCGTAACACTCGCATATTTTCTCCAAATTCTCTTAATTTTAATAAAGAACTAAGCTTCCACCCATTGAAAGCAATCGCCGGGTTATTTTAAACGGTACTGCATCACAAACTGAGAATGAATGGATTGTGATAATATCTCTGAGGCTGCTGGAAATGGTAATGAGTCTTCAATGGCTCGTCGAGTAGATAAACGCAATACAGATGAACCCCCTACAATATGCAATGCACTAATATTTCCATGAACATCAATGACAAAAGATACACGAACATCGCCTTCAATGTGCCGACGACGTGCCGAATAAGGATAACGCTTATGTGACTGAATAATAGAGATGATACGGGATAAATACTGTTGTCGCATTTGCTTTAATTGTGCTTGATTATTTGATGGTGCTTGTACTTTTACAGCTGTATTGCTGGAAGCATGATTGCTAGTAAGTAATTTTTGGGTGTGGGTTACTTTCTTTACAGGATGAGGTTTAACTTTTTTCTTCACCCGTTTATTCACAGGCTTTTTCACAACCTTGGGTTTTATAACTTCTTTTTTGATTTGTTTGGGTTTTTCTTGTTCAATAAAAGGCTCTTCTTGAATATCCTTTTCAGGCTCTGGTGCCTCAGCACTGGTATCTTGTGGCATTTCTTGAGCGGCTGCTATATGCACTAGCTGCACCTCAATAAATTTTACCTGATGCGAGTTTTTCGCATCAGGTAAATTTATATGACTTAATTGCAACAATAATCCTACATGTAAACAAATAGATAGAATCAAGCCACCTGTGATATGCCACGGCTGCTCTGAGCGAGAGAATGGCTGATACAATGTATCAGCCACCTTGCTCGGTTTAATATCCATGAACAAAAGTACTCATGGGTAATTAAAAACTACCGCGTGCTTGAATAAAGTAATTTCTACCTTCACCAGGCAAACGAACACCTGTTGCCACGGCTGAAGCCTGTCCATTTACATCAGTTGAGACTCGATTATAGCCACCAAGATGATCTTGGTAGAATCGGTCAAGGATATTATTTACACCTGCACTAAATTCGATATTACGGCTGATTGCATAACGCCCTTGAAGGTTAAACACACTGTAACCTCCACTGCGCTGCTCACTATTGCTTGCAGATACTTTATCCTGCTTGCTATAGAGCATGCTTTGCACAGTTGCAGACCAATCATTATCGCCATAATAGTTCAAGTTAATTACGCTGTTTAGCGGTGCGATACGGTATAAATTATCCGTAATATCTTTGCGTTTCCCGCGCACATAGCTAATCGTTCCATCAAGTGCAATATGATCCGTCATATTGATGCCAAAGCCTGTATCAGCACCATAGAACTCCGCATCGGTATTGGAGAACTGCAAAGGCACACAAAATGGGTCTAAAGGGTTGGCAGTACAAAAGCCACCACCACGAATCATATTGCCTTGTGTTACGCGGAAATTATAGGCTGGGCCACTGGTTACAGGTGTGCCTTGAATATAGTTTTTGACCCGTTTAAAGAATACACGCGGTGTAAAATATGCACGCTCAGTTTTCCAATCAAAGCCAGCATCCACATTATACGATGTTTCAGGGCTTAAATTAACATCACCAACATATGTACGCTTATCAGCCAGCCCCGCTGTGGACTCCAAAGGAGACCATAAGTAACGTTCTTGATATGAAGGAGCGCGTTGTTTTCTTGCGCCACCAATTTTAAATGTGAGGTTATCATTGATACGTTGTGATAATTGTAAAGTCACATCAAATAAATTATCACTTTGAGATAACTGACTGTTATTAAAGTTGGTTGATAGTGTGTTGATCTGCGTTAGCAGCATACCACCAAAACCTGATGTTTTAACCTTATCAGAATTCATATTGACGCGGCTATAACGCACGCCAAATTGAACATCCAAACTATCAGTAACTGAAGATTTCCATTCAGAGAATAAACTATAACGATTGCGTGTAACATTATTGTAATTCTGCAAAAGAAACCCCGTATTATTCGGGTCAAACAGATCGGCGTTATGCTTCACCATCCAGCCATCTGTACCCACAGTAAGCGTACCCGCACGCATGGGTATTGCCGCATGTAGTTTATATGCAAAATCTTTGGCATTGGTTGTAGCATAACGTTTCATAGGCGCACCACCCATGCCGAGCATGACTGGAAACTTACGTAAAGAGTAGTTATCCATTAGGTGGTCGGTATCCATATAATGAATATCTGCTAACCATTTGGTGCCCAGAATATCATCATTGCTTTTATAACCCGCCGAAAATGTATTGCCTTTGACATAAATAATATCCATCGGCAATGCAGGAGAGCCCGAATTATCTACTTTTTCATGACCATAACCCAGGTTCAATTCACCATCACTAAATTGATGACCATAATCCACACCAAAAGTCGCTCTTTGGTATTGGCTTGGCACAATATCTAAGCCATTTCCTGCTTTCATATCTTGACCTTTATCGAAATTACCTTGCACTTGGAAACGATCATGCTTGAAACTTACGCCCAATTGCCCTCCCACCGTATAAGCACTGTTATTGCTGTCATAACCTGTTGAGATATTGCCGTGGGATTCAACATCATCACCGCTAGCAAAAGGTAGGTGCGCTTTCTTCGTTGTAATCGTACCACCAATACTTTCAGCCCCAGCACTCACAGGAGATATACCTCGAATAACACTAATGCTGTCTAATTGCGCAGGTGCCAAATGACTCAATGGCGGATCCATCCAGTTCGGGCCAGCAGGCGCAACATTAAGACCATCGACCTGCACATTTACACGTGTTCCATACATACCACGGTATTGCGCGATGCCAGTCATAGGGCCATTTTTATTCACATTCGCGCCAGGCACAGCTTTTAATACTTCTGCTGTATCTGTGGGGGTATAAGTTTGTTCAGATGGTTTAATTGTAACGCTATCTAACTGTTCAATAGCATCACCTTCAACCTTAATAATTGTAGGCTCATCAGCCTGTGCTGCCATGGCTATTGCCACGTTCATAGTAAGGGCACACGCACATGCGCAGCCCCATTGTTGCCAATGTTTCATTGGATTCTCCTGTTTTTATTGAGTGTTAAAAAGAATCACCAACAACAGCCACGATAAACAAAATCATCGCAGACATGCCGAGGTGTTTAACTCAAATTAGGAGGAGGAAGTTGCACCACAGGCACATAAAAAATTTGTGAATAACTATACGTTTCAGAAATAGCTACGGATAAATTATCAGGTAAAACAGCTACTTGGGGAACAATATGCGGTGATAATGCATGCGGGAGGCTATCCAAATGCTGGTGACAACCACAGCCACATTCAATGCGGCAAGTTTGCAAATCACCGCTCATTTCTGCATTCGTATGATGCATCATTTGCATAGACTTATGCATATCTGGATGATATTGCATCACCTGCTGGCTTGCCATTTCTTCAATACTTACAGGTGCTACCGTTGATAGCTCACACATCGCTGCCAAACTTGCTGTTGGCATCGTGGTAATAAATAGCAACGTACAGGCGACCCATATTGAAATAAGCTTGCGCATAGCCACAATGTATTTAAGATAGATATTAAATGCAAGTTTTCTGGGCTTCCTGCGACGAATACTCGCCTTGTTATAATAATATGGAGTTTTTATGATAAAAAGAATCTACATGGGTGCATTGGCATCATTATTTTTACTGGTCTCAGCACAAGCTGCCGACTTTAAATGGATGGATGACACTGGGGAGGTATATAGCCTTTCTGAAGCTTACAAAGGGCAAGCTGTTGTCGTACATTTTTGGGCTTCTTGGTGCCCACCCTGTGTGGCTGAAATGCCTGAAATGTCGGCATGGTTAAAAGAGCATCCCAATGTAAAAGTATTACCTGTATCACTGGATCATAATTTGGAAACAGCCAAGAGCTTCTTACAACAAAATCATATCGCATTGCCCGCATTGCTAACTGATAATTCACAATCTGGGCGCATGGGTGTGCGTGGATTACCTACCACCATTCTGATTGACCAACATGGGGAAGTCATAACTGGCAGAATAGGTATGCAAGATTGGAAAGAACGCACATGGACAGACCAACTGCTGGCATTATTTTCTAGCGAACATGCTCAAAAAAACTCAAACCCTACAGAAGTTACCCTCACAAAGAGTAATTGACACTTGAAGCTTAGGCATACTAGCGACATGCTGCGGCTTAGGAGTCTGTCGAACTTAAAGCAATTGACTGCAAAATCGCGGATATTGCTCGCTACAACCGTTTAAGTCTGGCAGGCACCTAGAAGTTACCCAAGGAGTTCAGTATGCGTTTTGTAGTAATACTATTAATGAGTTTTATGACAGTCACAGCATGGGCAGGCGATAGCGTCAATGTTGCGCCAGCTATAGCCAAACAGATTCGAGAAAATATTCCCTCATTGCCAATTAATGCTATTCGTCCATCAGTTATCAATGGACTTTATGAATTACAAGTTGGTGGACAAATTTTTTATAGTGATCGTACAGGTAAATATTTAATTGCCAGCGGACATATATTTAATGTTGCCAGCCATACAGATTTAACCGCCAAACGCTTGGAAGAGATCAATAAAATTGATTGGTCATCCCTACCATTGAATCAAGCGATTGTATCGGGCGATCCCGATGGTTTGCCTGTAGCAATTTTTACCGATCCTGAATGCCCATACTGCAAAAAGTTAGAAATCTCTCTTAAAGGCTCAACAGGTATTAAGTTTTACACCTTTCTTTTCCCGCTAGAAAGCATTCACCCTCAAGCTCGTGCCAAATCTGAATCTATCTGGTGTGCCGAAAACCAGCATGAAGCGATGCTGCAAATCATGTTAGAGGGCAAAACATTGCCCAAAGCGACATGCAGCACACCCATTGCTAAAAATATAGCCTTGGCACAAAGCCTTGGCATTAACGGTACTCCAACCATTATTTCTGGTGATGGTCGGAAATTTTCAGGCAACCCAAAACAGTTAAAAGCTTGGTTAGAAAATAAGTAAGCAACACAGGAAGCAATCATGAGAGATGATTGTCAGGCGAATAAACTTCGCCCTATCAGCATCAACACCTCATTCAATGCCTATGCAGAAGGCTCGGCACTGATTTTATTCGGTAGTACACATGTATTGTGTACTACCAGTGTTCTGAAGAGTGCAAAAGCTTGAATAAACTAGTCGTTGCCAGCAACAATGCCAAAAAACGGCAGGAAATTACAGCAATCTTAGGCAAGCTAGGCATTGAAATTGTTGCTTCTGATGCCACGGTATTTGTGTATGTCGAAGAAGATGCAGATAGCTTTGCTGGTAACGCACAAAAAAAAGCCGAAGCTTTCGCCCATGCCAATAATCTTCCCGCACTTGCCGATGACTCAGGGCTGTGTGTCGATGCTTTAGATGGTGCACCGGGTATTTACTCGGCGCGTTTTGCAGGCGAGTCCGCTAGCGATGCAAATAACAATGCGAAATTATTGCAATTGTTAGATCATAAAGATAATCGCAGTGCATATTTTATCTGCGCTTTGCATTTGGCATACCCTGATGATTCAGTATCACTAAGCAGTGAAGGACAGGTAGCTGGTAAGATACTAAAAGAAACCGTCGGTAATTCAGGTTTTGGTTATGATCCACTATTCTTCTGCCCTGAATTAGGCAAAGCATTTGCAAGCGCAACACCCGAAGAGAAAGCCTCTGTTTCCCATCGTGGACGGGCATTGCAGCACTTGGCTGCACAACTAAAAGCAAGCCGCTCTAAACCACAAAGAGCGTAAACCAGTAGCTTTCGCCTGCAAACAACATAAAAAAAACGGTAACTATTCAGCATAGTCCTCCCTCGCCCTTTTAAAGGACAAGATAAGGCACGATGAATGGTTACCAAAAAACAACACTACGGCATACAGGCTTATTGAGGGCACCTATTGCACCCTCAATATAAAGAAGGTGTTTCTAGTGTTTAAAGTGGCGGATACCTGTAAAAATCATGGCTAACCCATGTTCATTGGCTGCTGCAATCACTTCATCATCACGAATCGAACCACCTGGTTGAATTACCGCTGTTGCACCTGCTTCTGCCAAAGCATCCACACCATCACGGAAAGGAAAAAATGCATCCGAGGCAACGGCTGAGCCTTTAATGGATTCACCACCATGATGCGCCGCAATACGTGTTGAATTCACGCGGTTCATTTGCCCTGCACCCACGCCCATGGTTGTGCCATCTTTGGCAAACACAATGGCATTGGATTTCACATGCTTGGCAACCGACCACGCAAACAGCATATCTATCCATTCTTGCTCTGTTGGCGCACGCTCTGTGACCATCTTGCAAGCCGTGCGATCAAGCATATGTGCATCACGATCTTGCACCAATAAACCACCATTCACACGTTTAAATTCCAAACCGCCTGATACAGGTGCTACTGATGGCGCAAGCATCAAACGTAAGTTTTTACGCTCTTTTAATACCGCACGCGCTGCATCGGAAAAACCTGGCGCAATCACCACTTCCATAAATGTTTCTGCAATCAATTTGGCAGTTGCTTCAGTGAGCGGGCGATTAAATGCTGCAATACCACCAAAAGCAGATACCGAATCAGCCGCACGTGCGCGCTCATAAATCTCAGCCTGTGTGCCTTGTCCCATTGCCACACCACATGGATTGGCATGTTTCACAATCACCACCGCTTCGTCTTGCAAATCACGTACCAAAGCAAATGCTGCATCAGAATCTGAGATGTTATTGTAGGAAATCGCCTTGCCTTGCAAGACAGGGCAATCAGCCAAGGAAACACCATGATCTTCAGGGTCAGCATAAAATGCGCCCGCTTGATGTGGATTTTCACCATAACGCAAAACATCAGGTGTTTTAATAAACTGACGTGTAAAAATATCAGGAAAGGCACGCTTGCTGCCATCAGCATTGAGTGCAGAAAAGTGATTGGCAATCGCGCCATCATAAGCCGCAGTATGCGCAAATGCTTTGACTGCCAACGCACGACGTTTGCCTTCATCAAGGCTATCCGCATCCATGCTCTCCAAGACGGCCGCATAATCAGAAGGATCAACAATAATAGTTACAAATTTATGATTTTTAGCCGATGCGCGTACCATGCAAGGTCCACCAATATCAATATTCTCGATAGCATCTTCAATCGTACAGCCTTCTTTTGCCACAGCTTCACGAAAGGGATAGAGATTCACACATACCAAATCAATTTGCTCAATACCGTGTTCCTGCATTGAAGCCAAATCTCCTTCATTATCGCGGCGCGCTAGAATACCGCCATGAACTTTAGGGTTAAGCGTCTTTACACGACCATCCATCATCTCTGGAAAACCCGTATAATCGGACACATCACGCACAGGAATATTGGCTTCACGCAATAGCTTGGCAGTGCCGCCAGTGGAGAGAATATCAACGCCACGCTCGCTTAAATTGCGTGCAAAATCTTCAATGCCTGTTTTGTCTGATACGCTGATTAAAGCGCGTTTAATATTCGATTGTTTGGTGGGCATGCAAACTCCATAATTTAAAAATAAAAGGGTCGCGCAATATACGCGCCGAGCATGCTAGCCACAACCGAAGATATGAAAGTAATTGAAGAGAGAGCGCGCCTCATGCAGTGTACTCATCTTACAAAAAGGAGGGGGCTCCGAGCTAGATGCGTCAAGAAGCGGAATCAGAGTTAATCCAGTCTGGCAATATTACTGCCGACGACTTGCGTGCGGCCAAAGAAAAAAGTCGCAGAAATCGTGTGTCTATATTATTAAACCTCTTAGAAGGGCGTTCAGCAGAGAGTTGTGAAGCGATTACTGCAACTTTGGCACGGCATTATAAAATACCTCTTCTGTCGTTAGACAAAACCACGCCGCCTCACCAGTTAATGAAATTATGCCATGCCAAGTTAGCTAGAAAGTTGCATTTTCTGCCTATCGCGGAGTATGGAAATCAAGTTGTTGTAGGCATGGTTGACCCGCTTGACCTGCATTATGATGATGAAGTTCGCGCCGTTTTTCAAAAAAGCATCCAGCCTGTATTTATCAGTTTAAATGATTTCGAACGGAATTATCACCGTTTCTTCAGAAAAGGCATCTCACTACCCACCGAAAATTCAAATTTAATGAATACCCATGCTCTAACAAAGGCATTTCTTAACACGGAACAAAGACAATCATCTTTGGATCATAAAGCTCTGATTGCTAAAAAATTTGTCGCTACAATCATTAATAGGGCACTGGCTCATAAAGCCAGCAGCTTCTCCATTGAACCCCAGCAAGATGTTTGTTTGGTAAACCTTTTTCAAGATGGTCACACATACAATCTGTTTCGATTCTCCATGTCCAACCACGAAGCTATGCTTAAGGCGATGATGAACATGGCAAAAATTGACCCTTTCAAAAATACTGGCGTTGATCAATTCAGTCGTTGCAGGGTTCATTATCAAGGGCAGCAATATATTCTATGTTATAATTTCCGCCAGACTCCTACTGGAGAGCGCGTCGTTGTACATATTCTTGACCCTAATATGGCAAAATTATCCATAGACGACCTAGGCTTCTCTCGCCGTGCTATGGCATCACTCACAAAAAACCTAGAAAAGCCTGGTATTGTTCTTGTAACAGGCTCAAGCGGTTCAGGCAAATCAACCTTGCTGCAAGCAATGATTCGTCATGCAGCCACACTGCATAAGAATATTTTCACCATTGAAGATATTATTGGTTTGAAGGTTGAAGGTATCCGCCAATTTCAAATGAAACCCAATGGTCCCAGCAAAACACAAGTGTTGAAGGCTCTACAAAAGAACAATGCTGATGTTATTGTCATTGATGTCATCGATAAAGAAACATTTCCCGCCGTTCTCGATGCTGTCGAACATGGTTGCCTAGTCCTGCTGTCGCTGGATGCCGAAAATATCAGCAGCGCTATTTCCAAACTACTATGCACTGGTGTCTCTCGTTCAAGGTTGGCATCAACTCTAAAGCTGGCATGCACACATAAAACAGTACGTAAGCTATGCCCTGACTGCAAAAAAGTAGAAAAACTTCATCCAGACACAATCTTGCAATGGCAAATTCCAGAACACTTACAATTTCAAAATGCTAGTGGTTGCGAGGCTTGTAATCAAAAGGCCTATGTAGAAAATATGAGCCTTAGCGAAACGCTCACAATCACCCCTGAGATTGC
The DNA here is from genome assembly GCA_027018935.1 of Mariprofundaceae bacterium. Classification (GTDB taxonomy): domain Bacteria; phylum Pseudomonadota; class Zetaproteobacteria; order Mariprofundales; family Mariprofundaceae. The sequence goes on along the minus strand of JALUXZ010000252.1, from coordinate 6,487 downwards.
TGAACTCATCAAGCAGGGCGCATCAGGGCCAGAAATCTTTGAAGCCAGCAGAGCCGCTGGCATGCTTACTCTTGTTGAGCTGGGTATGAATAAAGCTCTTGCAGGCTCAACATCTTTAACAGAAGTGCTTGCGACCATGCCCTATCAAGAACGCTTCTCCGTAAAATCTCGTATGCGTATAGGGCGCATCATGCCATTACAAAGTAATGAAAAGCTTGCTGCATCTAAAAGTAAGCTCTTTAGCAAACCTGAGGCGCAAGAGGCTGTTTCTCATACCGAAAAGAGTCTAGCCATCAGTTTTTCTAGTTCAGATGAAAGGACTGAACAGAAGGTTGTGCAGGATAAGCAAGAAGAAGCTCCAAGTAAGCCTCAACAAACGGCGAACAAAGACAATAAAGCATTAATTTTATTGGTCGATGATTCGCCTGTCACGCTTGAATTTACACGCCACATACTCAATGTATCAGGGCATTTTCATGTTGATATTACCGATACCGCCATCAAAGCCTTGAAGATGTTAGAAAAAAAGCAGTATCACCTTGTTATTACCGATCAAGAAATGCCAGAGCAAACAGGGCAAGAGTTTATTGAGACTATTCGCCACCACCCATCCTTTAATCATGTTGGCACCATTTTATTAACAGGTAACCTTAATGAAATGTCGGCATTAGAAAGTGGTGCGGATGGTTATATCGCCAAACCAACAGACCCTGAACTTTTGATTGCTAGAGCCAAGTCAATTTCTGATATATACAAACGCTTATCTGACAGCAGTACAAAACCCATAGCAACAGCTTCAACAACATCCAAACAAAGCGAAAAAGTTGAGTTTACAGAAAAGGATATGGCGAAAATATCAAGTTTTGAACTTGATGCTGGTCAGTCAAAGCCTGTAAAAAAATCTACTCCCGCAAACGTCGATGATTCAGAGAAAATAAATTCTGAGTTTGATAACCTCTTCGAATAAACTTTTCAAAACATCCATGCCCAAGCTAGTGTTTCGCTTATGCGTATATTATTTCTCCTATTATTATTTACAATGCCACTACACGCGGCAGAACTACAGCAAACAACCTTTAAAAATGGCGTGAAACTCATTGTTGAAGAAGATCATTCTGCCCCTGTTGCGATGGTGCAGGTTTGGTTAAAGGTCGGCGGGCGTGATGAAGTACCTGGTAAAACAGGGCTAGCACATGTGTTTGAACATATGATGTTCAAAGGCTCAAAAGCCTTGAAACCTGGCGAATATTCCAAACGCATTTCTGCGATGGGCGGCAATGATAATGCCTTTACCAGCCACGATTTTACTGCCTATTTTGAGACAGTTCCTGCGAATCAAGTCGATACCGTTTTAAAAATGGAAGCTGAACGTTTTTCGCATTTGGATTTGAATGCCGAGGAATTTGGACGTGAAATTAAGGTTATTATGGAAGAGCGTCGCATGCGCACGGAGGATGACCCCAACTCACACATGTTTGAGGAGCTTTCCGCAGCCGCACTACGCTTGCACCCCTATCGCAACCCTGTAATTGGTTGGATGCAAGACTTGCAACGCTTAGACATTCACGATGTACGCGCTTTTTATAAGCAGCATTATGTCGCGCGCAATGCAACCGTTGTCATTGTTGGTGATGTCGATTTTAAACATGTAAAAAGCATCGTTGCGAAGACTTTTGCTCGCATGAAAAATGTCGATGTGCCACCACGCTTCAATCCAACCGAGCCTGAACCTTTGGGTGCCAAGCGTGTAGATGTACACCTGCCTGCCAAGTCACCTGTCTTAGCAATCACCCTACCTGTACCTGTTTGGCAACCAGGTAAAAATGATACTGAAACAGCAGCATTAGCAATTGCCACCCATATTTTAGGTGGCGGTCGTACAGCTCTATTGCAACGTCAATTGGTGGACAAACAACGCAAAGCATTTTCAGCCAGTGCTGGTTATGACCCTTTTGGTATGGGCTTAGATTTATGGTATGCCTATGGCATGTTAGGAGCCAAGCAATCACCAGCCGATTTTGAAAAAGCATTATGGACAATTCTCAACCATATGGGCAAGCAGCCTGTATCTGAGAAGCAGCTACAAATCGCCAAGAAAAACATGGTTGCTAGTGAAATCTTTGCACAAGATTCTTTATATTTGCGTGCCAAGGAAATCGGACGTATGGAAACCGTCGGCATTGGAGCCATACACAAAGATGAGTGGCTAAATGCCATTCGCGCAGTCACAGCCAAAGATGTGCAAGAAGTCGTAGCGAAATACCTTCGCCCTGAACGCGCAACCACAGGCATATTAAAACCAGAGGTACACTCATGAAACGCATGTACATTCAGCTATTATCTTTTGCATGTCTATGCTTTGGTTTTGCGGCAAACTCTTATGCGGTGCCAGCTATTCAAACAGCCCAATTGGACAATGGCTTAAAAATATTACTGATTGAAGCGCATAATGTTCCGATGGTATCCATGCAATTAACCATGCCTGCAGGTAGCCGCTTTGATAAGCTTGGGAAAGCTGGAACCGCCAGCATGTTGGCAGCTGTACTCTCTGACCATACCGCAAAACATGATGATAAAGCGTGGGCTGAATGGTTAGACTCTGAAGCATTACGCTTGGGCGCATCGGCTAGCCGTGACTCATTAAGTTTATCTTTAACCGTTGTCAAAGATTCACTAACCGTCGGGCTGGATGCTTTTTCCGAAGCTTTATTACAGCCAGGCTGGCGTAATAAACGTTTTCTTAGCTTGCGTGAAGATGACATTGCCGCAGCCATTAAATCACAAGAGACTCCTGGCAGCCAAGCAGCACAAGCTACAGCAAAACTTCTCTATGGCACTCATGCTTATGGACACACCACCAATGGCACAGCTAAAAGCTTAACACATATTAAACTTAGTGATTTAAAAGAGCTTTATTTAAAACAACTTCGACCAGTAGGTTCTGTGTTAGCCGTTAGTGGTGATGTTAGCATGCAAGAAATTCTTGCTTTGATAACGCCACGCCTGAAAAACTGGCAAGGCAAACCTGAAATAGCTGCTTTGGACATTCAACAGCCTAGCATTATTACAGGCAAAAGCTCCCATGTAAGCTTGCCTACTAGTCAAACTTTGGTGCAATTCTCACGCTTGGGTGTGGCGCGTAGCAGCACTGATTTCTTTCCATTATTTGTGATGAATCACCTATTGGGTGGTGGTGGTTTCGGCTCAAAACTTATGGAAGAAGTGCGCGAAAAACGCGGTTTGGTATATGGTGTTTATTCATATTTCATTCCATTGGCTGCGCCAGGTCCATTTGTAATCACATTGCAAACACGGGCTGAACAAGCTGAAAAGGCAACGCAAGTTGTTCGCGATGTCATGCAATCCATGGCAGACGGCAAGATTGATAAGAAGCAGCTCAATGCTAGTAAAAGCAACCTTATTGGTAGCTTTGCGCAACGCATGGACTCCAACCGTGAGCGTGTTGGTTTATTAAGCATGATTGGTTTTTATCAAATGCCACTTGATTATTTGCAACACTGGACTGCACATGTGCAATCGGTCACGCTTGCCGAGGTGAAACATATGAGCAAAGTTTACTTACAAAACAATGACTGGAATATCACGGAAGTGGGACCAGCCAAGGAGAAAAAACAATGAAAACAGTTCTTGTTGTTGAGGATTCAAGTACCAGCAGAGATATTACCAGCCATTTCTTACAGCAAGGTGGTTTTCGTGTTTTAGAGGCTGAAGATGGTGCCGATGCCTTAAATATTCTCAAATCTCGCCATGTCGATTTAATTCTTACCGATATTATGATGCCAAATATGGACGGCTGGGGTTTATACCGCGAAGTTCGTGCTGATAAACGTTATAATCTAACACCCTTTGTGTTTCTAAGTGTTTTGGATGAATTGGATGACCAAATCAAAGGTCTAACCTTGGGTGTGGATGACTATATTACCAAACCCGTCACCCCCCCCCAGTTAATTGCGCGTGTAAACACAGCACTTATGCGTAGTGAGCGTTTAGCAAACTATTTTTACCGTAATCCCGTAACAGATTTAGCCACATCACGTTATTTTCGTGAACGTTTAATGCAAGAAGATGCGCGCTGCAAGGCATCTGGGCATGATTTAAGTCTCGTTGTATTTGGTATTGGAAATTATGTTTCATTGGTTAGAGCGCATGCCGAATGGTTTGCTGAAAGTGCTGCGCGTTTAACTGGGCAAGCATTAAAGAAGCAGGCTCGTCCATTTGATGTGGTCGCCGATATGGGGCAAGGTCGCATGGCAATTTTAATTCCTAATGCACCGTTGGAACAAGCCAAAGCTTGGGCTGATAGTGTTGCAAGCAACTGGAATGTGTCTTTGGTGTGGCCAGAAACTCAACAAAATGAAGCCGTCGATGTTGGCTATGAATGCGCTTCCATTTCAGGCAATGGCGATGCAATGGAAATTTTGGATAAACACTTGGCATCGTTTGATCGGAAATGGTAATTATAAACTGCTAACGACTTATGCGCATTACAGCTGGTGAATTTCGCAGTCGAACGTTAAGCGTTCCTGACATCGATGGTTTAAGGCCAACATCCTCGCGTGTCCGTGAAGCCATATTTAATATGCTTGGTGATATTGAAGGCTGGAAAATATTGGATTTATTTTCTGGTTCAGGTGTGATGGCAATCGAGGCTTTATCGCGTGGCGCAGAACAAGTCATATCTATTGAGCAAGATAGAAATGCTTGCCATCACTTGCGTTTGCTTGCGAAAAAATTTCATGTCGAAAACCGCTGGATCATTCAACAAGCCACATTACCCAAGGCTCTTAAGCTCATAGAGGGGCAATCCTTTGATTGGATATTTGCAGATCCCCCATATCATATGGGTATTGCTGAACAAGTTCCTCTTTGGTTACAACAAGAACATATCATAGCATCATCGCTGCTTATTGAAGAATCCGTGCGTGCTAAACCCAAATGGCCACTAGGCTGGCAAGCTTCCAGCCGCCGTTATGGCGATACCAACCTATATTTTTTACAACAGGAAACCAATTTATGAAGCGCACAGCTATTTACCCAGGTACTTTTGACCCTATAACACTTGGTCATGTGGATGTGGTTACGCGTGGTTTGAAGGTATTTGATCGCATTGTTATTGGTGTGGCAGAAAACCCAAAAAAAGGCCCTATGTTTGATTTAGATACGCGCCTAGCCATGGTACGTGAAACATTTGCCGATGATGAAAACATTGAAGCCGTTAGTTTTACAGGGCTATTGGTTGATTTGGCACATGAACATCATGCTGCGGCACTATTGCGCGGGCTTCGTGCCGCATCAGATTTTGAATACGAGTTTCAAATGGCAACCATGAACCGTCATTTGGATGAACGCATTGAAAGCGTCTTTGTAATGGCACGCGAAGACTACACATTTGTATCCTCACGCTTTATCCGCGAAATATCGGAAATGGGTGGTGATGTTACATCTTTGGTTCCAGCCAGCGTTCTTTCTCGTCTTTAAGAACCAGATTTATTACCCGACAAGCCCCCTTTTCAGCAAGCAATTAATCAGCCCAAACAAGCACTGGCTTACGCGCAGCTTGTGTTTCATCCAAACGTCTACGAATGGGCTTTACAGGTGCATCATGCAAGACTTGCGTATCGCCTACTTCACATTGTGCGGCAATTTCTAACATGGCATCACAAAAGCTATCCAAGGTTGCTCTGGATTCGGTTTCAGTCGGCTCAATAAGCATGGCACCATGTACAATCAATGGGAAATAGACAGTCATAGGATGAAAACCCAAATCAATAAGCTGTTTGGCAATATCGAGTGTTTTGATGCCATGTTTATTTTGATATTCATCGGTGAGCAAGCACTCATGTTTGCATAATCCTTCAAAGGGCACGTGATAAGCATCTTTAAGGCGATGCAAAACATAATTCGCATTTAATACCGCATCTTGCGCGATTTTATGCAAATGATTACGTCCAAAGGCAGCAATATAAGCATGCGCACGCAGCAATACCCCTACCTGACCAAGCGCGCCTAAAATAGTTCCACAAGATTGCTCACCCTGTGTTTCAATACGATAATCATCACCCACTTTCACAATGCGCGGCACAGGCAAATAAGGTGCCAACGTATCATTCACCACCACAGGTCCTGCACCTGGGCCACCACCACCATGCGGTGTTGAAAAAGTTTTATGTACATTAATATGCAGGCAATCAATGCCCATATCACCGGGGCGAGCTACACCCACCAAGGCATTCAGGTTCGCCCCATCACCATATACCAAACCGCCAGCATCATGCACCAACTGGCAGATTTCTTTGATGTCAGATTCAAATGCCCCAGCGGTATTCGGATTGGTCATCATCAAAGCTGCCACATCATCATCGAGGTGTTTTTTCAGCTCTTCTAAATCAATGCGACCATCCGCACCTGATTTTAATTCTACCGTATGCATGCCACACAACGCCGCAGATGCGGGGTTCGTACCATG
>JALUXZ010000251.1 GCA_027018935.1 Mariprofundaceae bacterium | reverse complement strand
AAAATAGGCATTAAGAACCGAAGGCTTAAAGCGGGGTGGGATAATGATTATTTGGAAAAAATCTTAATGGGAAAGTGACGGTTTTAATGCGATTGCCCTGCGGGTATCGTTATCAATCACACCTGCAAAGACCAGCCAAGGTAGGGTAAGCATGCAGGCACAACTTAAACCGACAGTCGTAGCAATCCACGCTTGTTTTCGATGTTTGGGGTGATGGGTTGATGATGTTTGTGCTGCTAGTACGCAGAAAAAGAAAATAATACCTGCTTGCCCCCAGTGCGAAGAAATATCGAATATCCAATGCAAAATAAATGCCAGTGCCAATAATTGAATCGGCCCACGGATGGAGGCAATCAACATATTGCGTGAAAGCCCCAACTGTTGACGGTGTGAAATATAAGCCACACCAGCCAGCAATAACCACGCCGCCATTAAACCGACCAGTGTATCTTCCCAGTTAGCAATCATGGTGTATGAAGACTCAATTGCATGACGATGGCATCTTCACGGGCTCCACCTTTTGTTTCAGGAACGTAATAGCCCTTGCGACGACCAATTTCTGCAAAATCCAATTGGCTATAAAGTGCTTGTGCAGCAAGGTTAGAAGCCCGCACTTCCAATAAGATGAGTTGGTAGCCTTGTTTGTCATGTATCAGTTGTGTACTCAAGGTCTTGGCAAGACCCTGACGTTGATAGGCAGGAGCAACAGCCACCTGCATGATGTGTACTTCATCCAATATGTCTTGGCTCAAGATATAAGCTGCAATTTTCTTGTCCGATTCACATACATACAAATCAAAGCCAGACTGCATAACATCCAATAATGACTTTTTTGACCATTTTTCTGCAAATAACTGCTGATTTAAGTCAAAAACAGCATCAATATCATCCACAGTTCCCAAACGGCATGTGCATGCGCCCATATTTATTCGGGTGCTTCGATCTGCTCAATCCAAGTACAAACTTCTGAATCACAAACATGCTGTGTACCGTTTCGTTTGGTTACTTTCTCCGTGACATAAGGCGCGCCGCATTCAGGGCATGGTTTATCAATCGGCTTGTTCCAGAGGGCTTTTTTACACTTGGGATATTTCGAGCATGAATAAAACACCTTTCCGCGCCGCGATTTTTTCTCTAAAAAGCTTCCTTTACCACATTCAGGGCACTTGATGCCTGTATCTTTTGGTTTTTCCAATGGCTGAATGCCTTTGCATTCTGGATAAGCAGAACAGCCCAAAAATTTTCCATAACGACCTTGCTTGATGACCATAAACTTACCGCAAAGATCACACTTTTGATCAGAAACTTCTGGTTCAGGTGCTTCACCATTGCCATCCAATGGTCTTGCCTGTTTGCATTCAGGGTAACCTGTACATGCTAAAAACTTGCCATAACGCCCGAGTTTGATTGCCATCGGCTTGCCGCATTCTGTACAAATTTCATCGGTTTCTTCATGGGTGACATCGGAGCGTTTTACATTTTCCATAGTGTCATCAACACGGGCTTTGAATGGTACCCAAAATTCATGCAATAGTGGTCGCCATTCACGCTCACCGCGTGCCACAGCATCGAGCTGCGATTCAATTTCAGCTGTGAAGCCAGTTTCAACAATATCGGTAAAATAGGTTGTTAAGAAACGGCTAACGATTTCACCAACATCGGTCGGTATAAAACGTTTTTTATCCATATCAACATATTGACGGGTGCGCAAAACATTCAGAATCGAGGCATAGGTTGAAGGGCGACCAATACCATGACCTTCAAGCTCTTTCACCAACGTCGCTTCACTAAAGCGAGGTTTTGGTTCGGTGAAATGTTGTTTGGGGTTGACCGCTTTAATATCAATCGCATCACCCACATTCATAGCTGGTAACAAACGATCTTTATCATCTTTGGCAGGCTCATCCGTGCCTTCAATATATAAGGTGCGGAAACCTGCAAATGCCAATACGGAACCTGTAGCACGCAAGGTTAAATCATCGGATGTTATATCCACGCGCACTTGATCAAGAACAGCAGGAGACATTTGTGATGCCAAAGCCCGTTTCCAAATCAATGTGTACAACTTATGCCCATCAGTATCCAATACAGAGCGCATAGCTTCGGGTGTACGTGCTGTCGAGGTAGGACGAATAGCTTCATGCGCTTCTTGGGCATTTTTACTCTTAGATTTGAATACACGCGGCTTGGCTGGCAAATAATCTTTGCCCCAACGCGATGAAATATACGAACGCATATCGGCTAATGCATCATCGGATAAAGCAATTGAATCCGTACGCATATAGGTAATCAGACCAACAGGTTCACCATCCACTTCAATGCCTTCATACAATTTTTGTGCAACTTGCATGGTTTTTCGGGCTGTAAAACCAAGCTTGCGTGAGGCATCCATTTGCAGGCTGGAGGTGATAAATGGTGCGGCAGGCTGTTGTTTGGCTTGTTTCTTTTGAATATCGGCAATGCTAAATGAGCCTTGTTCTACTTGGCGGGCAGCATCACGCGCCGATACACCATCTGGCAACGCAAATTTGCTAAGTGTTTTGCCAGCCATGGCGGTTAAATGTGATTCAAATGCACCATTCTTTGATTCACATGAAGCTTCAATACTCCAATATTCTTTGGGTTTGAAATCACGGATATGTTGTTCACGCTCACAAATTAGACGCAATGCAACCGATTGCACTCGACCAGCAGATAGGCCACCACGAATTTTACGCCACAATAAGGGCGATAAGGTAAACCCAACCAAATAATCCAAGGCACTACGCGCTTGCTGCGCATCAACCAAGGGCATATTCACTTTTGATGGATTTGCCATCGCCGCATCAATGGCTTTTTTGGTAATTTCATTAAAGGTAATACGTTGAACTTGTTTGCCTTCCAAAGCACCACGTGATTTTAACTCATCTGCGACATGCCATGCAATCGCCTCACCCTCACGATCCAAATCGCTGGCAAGGATTAAAGTGTCGGCACGTTTGAGAGCTTTTTGAATGTCATTGATACGTTTTTCTTTGTCTTCAATAACCTGATATTTGAGTGCGAAATTGTTTTCAGGGTCAACAGAGCCATCTTTTTTTGGAAAAGCACGAATATGACCATAGGAAGCGAGAACTTTGTAACCTTTACCCAAGTATTTCTCAATTGTTTTTGATTTTGCGGGCGATTCCACGACTACTACTGCGCTCATTTATCAGCCTCCATATGGTTAAAAAAGGGCGCTATCGGCTTGGTTTACCGCTGGTTTTGTTATATTTTCCACCAAATCAGGGGTAAGCCAAATCGTTTTAGCTGCCAAGTGTATAACGACTACCAGGCAAACGTTCAATCACACCTCGTAGTTCAAGGTCGAGCAAGATGGGGGAAAGCTCAGGAACGGTCAAGTTACAAGCCTCTGATAAAGCATCCAAATGCAAAATACCATGCTGTAAAACGTCAAATAGCTTGGCTTCATGTTTATTAGCGGGTTCAAATATTATTCGGCTTGATTGGGACTCGCTGTGCCAATCAAGTAATTGTAAAACTTGCTCGGCGCTATCCACCAAACTAGCCCCATCACGAATCAATTGATGGCAACCTGCATGACCATTGTTTAATACTGAACCTGGCACTGCCAATACCTCACGCCCATAAGATAAAGCCTGGTTGGCAGTAATCAGTGAACCAGAACGAATATCTGCTTCAATGACCAGTGTGGCTTGTGCCAAGCCTGCAATAATGCGATTACGTTGTGGGAAATTTTCAGGGCGTGGTGCTTGCTCAGGTAAAAACTCACTTAATACGCAGCCTCCATGCTCAATAATAGCTGCAACTTGTTGCTCTTGCCGTTGTTGTAAACATAAAAGACCACAGCCCAATACAGCCACAGTCGGTATGCTGCCAAGTAAAGCACCACTATGAGCGGCAGCATCAATACCATAAGCCATGCCGCTAATCACCAAGGTGCTGTGCTCTGAAAAGTAATGACTCCAGCGACGGGCAATCAGCCTGCTTTCACGACTGGCTTTGCGAGCGCCAACAATGGCAAGGCATTGTACATGGGATAATACACTAACATCACCGCGCGCAAATAAAATGAGTGGTGCATCATCGTTTGTTTTTAACATTTTAGGGTAGGCTGAGTCTTCACTGCATAATACTTGAATACCAGCCTGCTGACATTGTGCTGCAATACTTTGAGCTTGTTTTATATCTGACTGACTTAATGCAGCAAGCAGCTTTGATCCAACCCCTTCAATTTGTGCCCATTCTGCTGAAGATTTTTCCCAAATAGCTTCAAACGAGCCACAGACTTCAGTAAGCTTATGACCGAGGCGAACACCAATACCACGCACCAGAGATAAACGTAATGCAGCAATGGCTGGTTTTGATATTTCATCAATCATAACCGCAGGTGGTTTGCAGCATGAAGCAAGGCACTCGTTGTTTAGCGTGCTGCTTTGTTACGTATAACATCACCAATATTAATAGAAGATGACGAACGCGTTACCAATGCCAATGAAGCATCTTGATGCGCTACAAGCACCAATAGTTCACCTATTTTTTCCTCTGGTAAGAGAGTGTTTTTGCCTGTGATGCGATCCTTAATCATACGACCAGCACGATGGATGGATAAGGCAGTACCTGCCTTTAACCCAGCATGTATACCAAGGCTAATAGCAATCACCTGATTTTGCCCAGCCTCAGCAGCATCATTACGGATATACAAGACCTTGCCCTGCAACTTGCCTGTCGGGAAGTTTGGTTGAATCTTCGTATTAATGTTGATGGCTGGTTTTAAACGATCTCCACGGGAAATTTCTTCAAAGGTTTTGAGGATAACACCATGATAAATACCATCTGTTTCACCTGTCACTTCAATTTGTCCCAAATGCTTAACCAAAATGCCAATGGCCTTGCCAGTATCTGGGTCTTTAATAATATCGCCACTACGGAAGACATCAAAAAGATCACCCTCACTGGCAGGCTTTTGCATTTTGATGTAAACATGATCATTGGCACCATAGTTAATCCGCTCATCCGCAGAATCGAGCAAATAGCCAACACCATCAATGGCTTTTGGACTTACAAAGCCCTGTCTGGATAGAGCTGTGATTAATAGGCTTGTATCTATCTTCCCTTCTAAGCGCTCAACGGGTTTGGATATAATAGTCGGCTGTGGACGAATAGTTGTGATACCACCCTGCTTTTTCTGCTGTGGATTAAACCAGATTTCATTGCCTGGATAAATAAGATCTGGGTTGGTGATATAAAGATTTTTTTCCCATATTTTTAACCATTTATAAGGGTCTTTAAAGAAATAGTTGGCAATATCCCAAAGCGTATCGCCTTTTTTGACCACATATGGTTGCGGTAAATCAGCTTTCACATCTGCGGCAGTGACACCTTCAGGCATGCTAAGATTATCAGCCCGGAGTACGTGCGGTAGCGAAACCATCATTAAGCTGGCGACGAATGCGATGAAAAATCGATGCAACATATTAAATACCCTCATTAAATACTTTCAATTAACAGACATGAGCGATGAGGCCGCATGCTAACGCAAGCATGGCACGCTCGAAGCAGCTACGCAACTTTAAGTCTTTTCCAATACAGAATGCGTCTGAAATAATTTGAATCTGCCATGCTAAGGGGATGTTGGTAGAAATGAGAGAAGATGAACTACACACACTGGATGATATAGGCTGTTTTTTACATGCCATATCATGCTCTACGATGGAACTCCAAGGCAGCAAAGCGGATGTTTATAAGTGGCTAGAAAAGACATTGGTTCGTTTTCGATACCAGTGGCTTGATAAGAAGGATAAAGGTCTTGTTTTGCGGTATATT
>JALUXZ010000250.1 GCA_027018935.1 Mariprofundaceae bacterium | reverse complement strand
AATTGATTCACAATTTATCCATGCTGTTTAGATAAGGATATTCACAACCCTCTATAATCCCGTATAATAAACAATAAGCGTGTAATTTCACCAATAACATTCGTTGTTAAATTTTAACCGCGCAGGGTGTTTAATAAGTGACTTATTTCATCATCAAATGCACGGTCTTCTTGGCGTTGAGCATCTATTTTTCGATGTGCATACAAAACTGTTGTGTGATCTCGACCACCAAAAGAGGAACCAATTTCAGGTAAGGATGCTTGGGTTAGCTCTTTACTGATATACATGGCAACCTGCCTTGGAAAAGCAATATTTCGACTACGTTTGTTTGATTTCATTTCTTTGGGAGCAATACCATAATAATCTGCGATTTTCTTTTGAATATCTTCAATAGTAATACTACGAACCACAACATGTAGCTGTTCACGTAAAACATTTTTTGCCATATCCATATCAATGGATTTTTTTGTTAGGTGTGAAAAAGCTGTGAGGCGGGTTAATGCGCCTTCAAGCTCTCGTACATTATTGGTGATGCGAGATGCTAATAAGTAAGAAACATCTTTATCCAAAGTGATGCCTGCGAGTTCGGTTTTACTTGCTAAAATTGCCAAGCGTGTTTCTAAGTTGGGTGGCTGAATATCTGCAACCAAACCCCAGTTAAAGCGCGAGCGCAAACGCTCTTCTAAATGACTCATATCATGTGGGTTACGGTCAGATACCAGAATAATTTGTTTGTGAACTTCATGTAAAGCATTGAAAGTATGGAAGAATTCTTCTTGGGTACTGGTTTTACCCGCAATAAATTGCACATCATCAATAATTAACACATCAACCTTACGGTAATGTTCACGAAACTGATCGGTTGAGCGGCTACCAATTGCTTTGATTAACTCATTGGTAAAACGCTCGCCTGTTCGGTAAGCTATTTTAATATCGGGTTTTTGTGATAATTCATTGGAAATAGCATGGATGAGATGTGTTTTACCAAGCCCAACACCACCATGCAGATACAGCGGATTATAACTTTCACCAGGTTTCTCTGCTACAGCCTGACAGGCAGCAAAGGCGAATTCATTGCTGGAGCCGACAATAAAGTTTTTAAATGTGAAGCGTGAATCGACATTACCATCAATTTTTGATGGCTGTGTTTTTTCTTCACTGGGCTTTACGACTTGTGGTTTACCCACCTTGTAGTGAATATCCATACCTTGTCCCAATACAGTATGGACACAATCTTCAAAGACTGAACCACAATCAGCTTTAAACCCATTGATAAAAAAGTTGCTTGCGCAGGATATAATAAGTGCATTATCAACAATATTGGCTTCAAGAGGGTTAATCCAAGCATCAAACTTTTGACCAGGTAGCTGGTCTTGCAGTTGATTGATGATATCTTGCCATTGGGTAGTCCATGTAGGGTTATTCATCGTCAGAATACTACATGCGAAATGCACCATATCTATGGTAAATTTTTAATGGCTTATTCACTTGTTTTAAAATAAATGATGGTAGGGTGAGGCAATAATTAGGATATCAATGTTTTATATTGACATCAACGCCTTAAATTTTACTATTCGCGCCCTTTTTTATAATTGCAGGAGAACACTATGAGCTTTACATATAAACCAAGTCGTATCAAACGTGCCCGTACTCACGGTTTTCGTTCTCGTATGGCAACCCGTTCAGGTCGCGCTTTGATTAATCGTCGTCGTGCCAAAGGCCGTAAGCGCCTTTCTACCTGAATCAGAAATTTTCCTCTCATTACCGCCTTCGTTCCCAGCAGGATTTTGCGGGAATGAAGAAGGGGCGGCGTTTTTCGTGTAGTGATTTTCGTTGTGTTTATGTTAGAAACAACTTGAATCATGGGCGAATTGGCTTTGCAGTGTCTAGAAAGTATGGCAATGCAGTGCAGCGTCAGCAGTTTAAGCGGCATTGGCGAGAGGTTTTTCGTTGTCATATTGCTAAAATTTCAAATTTAGATATTTTAATTATTCCGATGGTCGGCTTTCGTAAGGAGTTTGATGTTCAGGAGAATGCTTTGGTATTGCTAGGTAAACTTATGCAAAAGAATCCGTTGCCATTATCATGAAACATATTTTTTTATTCCCTGTTTATTTTTATCGTTATTGCATTTCCCCATTTTTGCCAGATCGTTGCATCTACACTCCCAGTTGTTCTTTATACATGGTTGAAGCTGTAGAAAAACACGGTGTGTTGCATGGTGGTTTTTTGGGTGTAAAACGCTTATGTCGTTGTCACCCTATGGCAAAGGGGTGTTATGACCCTGTGCCAGAAGTTCTTCAAGTTTCTAACAAGTAAGGAGTTCCCATGGAACAGCGTAATATGCTACTGGCTTTCGGATTATCGATTGCGATTTTACTCGGATGGGGAGTTATTTTCCCGCAACCTGAAACAGAGACAGTCGAATCGAAAGTCGTATCTGAAACCACACCAGTGGTGGTTGATGATCATCAAGCGCCTGAGTTAAGACCTGTGGATATGGATGTGAAGTCTATTGAACAGGTATCTAGCAGTGTTGAAGCCAGTGCCTCAAAAGTGTTTTATATGAGCAATGATAAGCTTCATATAGGTATGGATGATCGTGGTTGGTTAACAGAAGGTGAGTTACGTGCCTACAATGAGACGACCGAACCAGATTCTAAACTTGTAAGTGTTTTACATACAGGTGAAGGGCATAATGTTTATGTGAATTCGGGTGTATTGGGTCATAAGCGTACAACACCATTTAAGCAGGTTTCTACATCTGCTTCAGCCAATACTCAAACCCAAGTTTTTCAAGCAACTTTGGATAATGGCAAGGTATGGCAACGTTCGTTAAGTTTAACCACAGGCTCATATGTTGTGCATGTTGAGGATCGTATCCTTAATGGTGGTGGTATGAAAATGTTCCGTCAGGTAGTGGAGCGTAACCCTGACAAAACAAAAGACACATTTTATGAACATATGGGACCAACAGGTCTGCTAAATAGTGAATTAAAAGAGCCAAGTTATGATGATTTGGATGAAACACCTGTAAAATTGGCTGCGATTGGTGGCTGGACAGGCATGATGAACCGTTATTTCATCACGGCATTAATTAGCCAACAAGAGCATGATTATCGTTATTATTATAAGGGTGATGGTCGTTCCTACCAAGCTGGTGTGTTGGATGATGGTGTTTTAGAGCAAAAAGATGCTGTGTTTAAATCGGATATTTATATTGGTCCTAAATCTATTCCTTTGATGAAGACATTAGGTATCGGTTTGGAGAGATCGGTTGATTTTGGTGTGTTTTCATTTATCGCGAAACCCATGCATAAATTTATGATGTGGATGTTCCAATATGTTCAAAACTTCGGTTGGTGCATTATTCTACTTGTGGTTGTGATTAAAATTATCTTCTTTTACCCAACTCACAAAGCCTATTCATCGATGGCTGGGATGCGTAAAATTCAACCAGAAATGGTTCGTTTGAAAGAGCTATATGGTGAAGATCGTCAGAAGATGGGTCAGGAAATGATGAAGCTTTATAAGAAGAATAAAGTGAATCCGATGGGTGGTTGTTTGCCTATTTTAATTCAGATTCCTGTATTCTTTGCATTGTATAAAGTTCTTTTGATGTCGATTGAGATGCGTCAGGCTCCTTTTATTGGCTGGCTGCAAGATTTATCTGTTCAGGATCCATATTTTATTTTGCCAGTTTTGATGGGTATTTCTATGTTTATTCAACAGAAACTAAACCCACAGCCAGCTGATCCTATGCAGGCAAAAATTATGCAATTTTTGCCACCAGTGTTTACCATTATGTTCTTATTCTTCCCATCTGGCTTGGTATTATACTGGGTTGTGAATAATACTTTAGCGATTGCACAGCAGTGGTATGTGATGAAGAAACTTAAAGCTATCTAAGGGCTTCCTTATGAATATCACCACCACGACCATCGCTGCGATTGCAACACCCATGGGGCGTGGTGGTATTGGTATTATTCGTTTATCTGGTTCTAAAGCTTTGAGTATTGTGAAAAGCTTGTCCCATCGTGAAAATTTTGTGCCTCGAACACCTCAATTGTGTACATGGAAAGATGTGGATGGTGAGGTTATTGATTCAGGGTTGGTATTGTACTTTTCAGGACCTGCTTCATACACAGGTGAGGATGTTGTTGAGTTGCAAGGGCATGGTAGCCCGGTTCTATTGCATGCCTTATTGCGCCGTTGTATTGATTTGGGCTGTGTGCCTGCAGAGCCAGGGGAATTTACGCGCAGAGCTGTTGAAAATGGCTGTATGGACTTATCACAGGCAGAAGCAGTTGTAGCATGTATTGATGCGGCAACAGAGCGAGCAGGCAAACAGGCACAAAAACATTTGGCTGGTGTGTTTGGTAAAAAAATCGAGGCTTTAATGCATGCCTTAACAGGTGTTGTGGCACATGTTGAAGCATGCTTAGATTTTCCTGAAGAAGAAATTCCTGAGTTATTTCTAAGCCAATTGTGCGATCAATTAAAAAGAGATTTATGTGTGCCAATAGATGCTTTGCTGGCTTCTGCTTCCTTTGGCGAGCGTTTATTCTCTGGCGCATCCATTGCCATTGTTGGGGCTCCCAATGTCGGAAAATCCAGTTTGTTAAACTTATTGTCTGGGCGTGAACGCGCTATTGTAAGTGATGTACCAGGTACAACGCGCGATGTTTTGGAAGTGGATTTTGAGATTCAAGGTATTCCTGTTCGCCTGATTGATACAGCAGGCATACGTGAAAGTTCGGATTTGATTGAACAAGAAGGGGTTCGCAGGGCCAAAGAGACAGCAGATGTCGCAGATGTAGTGGTTTTTTTAGCAGATGCATCGCTGAGGGATACATGGTGCTTTGATGGGCATTATGATATTGCCGTGTTTAATAAAATTGATTTGATTAATCCATCCAAACATAAGCAAATGGACGGGATCGCCTTATCAGCACGTACAGGCGAAGGCTTGGACTTGTTTTTAGAAGCAATGTCAGAAATGCTGGGTGAAAAGCTTGTGGATGGGGAAGATGTCTTTGTAACCAATGAGCGTCATCGAATTGCTATTGAACAGGCAAAAGAGCACTTGCAAGTGGCGATACCGATGTTGAAAAGCGAAGAGCAGTTGGATTTAGCAGCCTTAGAGTTGAGGCGTGCATGGTCTGCTCTGGGTGTGATTGTTGGTGTGGGCGATGTTGAATATATTTTAGATCGGGTGTTTTCAGAGTTCTGTATTGGAAAATAGTGTTTTTTCTTTATTTTTAGAGGTGTTTTTTCCTTGAATCACAGCTTCTCTAAGTCCATAATGCACATTCTTATTTTTAGTATGACTTTTTCAATGTGAAGTAAGGGATAAGGTGAAACTTTTTCAGCCGATGGTTGATGTTTTAATAGTGTCGGCTGAAAAG
The DNA here is from genome assembly GCA_027018935.1 of Mariprofundaceae bacterium. Taxonomy (GTDB): domain Bacteria; phylum Pseudomonadota; class Zetaproteobacteria; order Mariprofundales; family Mariprofundaceae. The sequence goes on along the minus strand of JALUXZ010000250.1, from coordinate 23,333 downwards.
GTTTTATCTATATTTAGGCATTGAAAAATGTTTATTAAAAAGGGTTTCTAAGATTTTAATAAGTAGGAGAGGGGCAATATATGTCAGTTAAGCATCCAGTAATTTCTGTAACCGGTTCTTCCGGTGCGGGCACAAGTACAGCTAAGGTCGCCTTGGAGCATATCTTTCGTCGTGAAAAGATTACACCAGCGATTGTAGAAGGTGATTGCTTTCATAAGTATGGTCGTATTGAATTTAAAGAAAAAGCCAAAGAGTTTGAGGCCGCTGGTAAGCGTTTGAGCCACTTTTCTGATGAAGCAAATTTGTTTGGAAAAATTGCAGAGCTTTTTAAAGGTTATGGTGAAGAAGGTAAGGGCAAGGCTCGTACGTATGTCCATGATGATGAAGAAGCAAAAGTTTATGGTGTTGATTCAGGTAAATTTACTGATTGGCGTGATATTGGTGAAGGCTCAGATTTGTTGTTTTATGAAGGTTTGCATGGTGGCGTAGAAGAGGTTCGCCCTTATGTTGATTTAATGATGGGTATTGTGCCTGTGGTAAATTTGGAGTGGATTCAAAAAGTTCACCGTGATACTGAAATGCGTGGTTATTCTGCGGAAGCTGTGGTTGATAATATTTTATCTCGTATGCATGACTATGTTCATTTCATTACGCCACAGTTCACACATACAGATATTAACTTTCAACGTGTACCATTGGTAGATACATCTAACCCATTTGTTGCGCGTGATGTGCCAACGCCTGATGAAAGCTTGATGGTAATTCGTATTCGTAATCCGCAAAAATGGGGTGTTGATTTCCCATGGTTACTATCCATGTTGAATGGTTCATTTATGTCGCGCCGTAATACCATTGTTTTGCCTTCATCGAAGATGTTATTGGCAATGGAATTAATTTTAGCGCCAATCGTTCATGACTTGATGGAAAATCGTAAATAAATAGCTATTAAGTATTTCCTAAAAAGGAGGCTTCGGCCTCCTTTTTTTGTGCCTGAAAATCAATATATAGGGTTTAATGAAGGAATAATCTTTTATATTGTGGTTTGATTTTAGATGTGTGGATTTAACGCTTGTATAAATTATGCTTGCAACATGAAGAAAAAAGAAATGTTTCACGTGAAACATCCTGATGGTGTTGTGGATGTTATTGTTGTTGGTGCTGGTCATGCTGGTTGTGAGGCAGCAGCAGCAGCAGCGCGCCGTGGTGCAAAGGTTCGGCTGATAACGCAAAATCTTGATACGATTGCTAAAATGTCTTGTAACCCAGCGATTGGTGGGATTGGAAAAAGTCACTTGGTAAAAGAGGTTGATGCATTGGGTGGCTTGATGGGTGTGTGTGCGGATAAAGCGGCAATTCAATATCGCGTTTTAAATCAGCGTAAAGGTCCAGCCGTTCGTTCTACGCGCGCGCAATGTGACCGCCGTATCTATCACATGGCTATGCGTGAGTTGCTGGATCAACAGGATAAGCTTTCGCTTCACCAAGGTTCTATTAATGATTTAATCTTTGATGGCGAGTGCGTGGTAGGGGTGGTTGATGAGTTAAATATTGCTCATTATGCAAAATCAGTCGTATTAACGACTGGAACTTTTTTAGGTGGGCTTATTCATGTTGGTGATAAAAAGTTTTCGGCAGGTCGCTCTGGTGATGCGGGCATTCAAGGTTTAACGCAGGAGTTGTATCAAAAAGATTTGCGCTTGGGGCGTTTAAAAACAGGAACACCACCACGTTTGGATAAGAATAGTATTGCCTGGGATGATTTGCAGCAGCAGCCTGGTGAGTATGATGCGTTACCTTTTTCAGGTGTGAATCATGCAGTTACGCAAGATCAGATTCCATGTGCTATTACGCGCACAACACAACAAACACATGATATTATTCGTGAAAATTTATCTCGATCTCCGATGTATTCAGGTGATATAGAAAGCAAAGGGCCGCGTTATTGCCCAAGTATTGAAGATAAAGTGGTGCGCTTCGCAGATAAGGATAGCCATCAAATTTTCCTAGAGCCAGAAGGTCGCGATCATGCAGAGGTTTACCCCAATGGTATTTCAACATCTTTACCGATAGATGTTCAGTGGGGAGTTGTGCGTTCGATTCCAGGCTTGGAGAATGCGCTTATTATTCGTCCAGGTTATGCTATCGAATATGACTATGTTGACCCAACTGAATTAAAACCGACATTGGAGTGTAAGAAGGTGTCTGGTCTTTTTCATGCTGGTCAAATTAATGGCACGACAGGTTATGAAGAAGCCGCTGCGCAGGGTATCTTGGCTGGTATTAATGCTGCGGCACTGGCGTGTGATTTAGAGTCTTGGGTTCCAGACCGATCTGAAGCTTATCTTGGCGTGATGGTAGATGATTTGGTAACAAAAGGCGTAAGTGAGCCATATCGAATGTTTACATCACGAGCGGAGTTCCGTTTGTATTTACGAGAAGATAATGCGGACTTGCGCTTGGGTATGGCAGCTGTTCGTTTGGGTTTATATGATAAAGCAAGATTGGATTTTTATAGTCAACGGGAAGCGTGTGTGCAGTCTATGATCGAAGAAGCCAAGGCTATGATGATTGGTAGTGGTAAAGCATGGGCAGAGCGATTGCAGGCCTTGGATTTACCAGTGACACAGCAGGGCATTTATTTACCAGCTTATTGCCATCGACAGGATGTGGATATGAATGAGGCGCTGAAGCTTCTTGAAGGCTTTAAAGATCTTTCAATTCAAGATATGGCGAGTTTAAAAGCAGAAATTCACTATGATGGTTATCTGGATAAGCAAGCTATTGAGGTGCAGCGTTTTAAAGATATGGAAGGGCGTAAAATACCAAGTAATTTGGATTATACACAAGTCAAAGGTTTGAGTATTGAATGCCAGCAAAAGTTGGCGGATGTTGAGCCTGATAATCTGGGTCAGGCGATTCGTATTTCTGGTGTTACACCTGCCGCAGTCACATGCTTAATGATTTATTTACATCAAAAAGAAGTTGTATCATGAAAGAAAAACTAGAGATATATACAAAAGAGGTTTTGCGTTTTCGCAAAGCCCTAAATTTAACATCAATTTCTGATGCTCATGTGTTTGATAGGCGTTTTGTTCAGCCATCTGTGGCATTAAAAAACTGGATGCCAGAGCAGGGCAGGTTGCTGGATATTGGTAGTGGTATGGGTGTTCCGGGCATACCGCTTTTAATCGTTCAGCCGCAGCTGCAAGGTGTATTGGTTGAGCGTCGAAAAAAGCGGGCTGAGTTTCTTCGACATTTAGGGCGGGTTCTGGAATTAAATATCGAGGTTTATGATGCAGACATCAATGATTTAGAATCACTATCCGTGGATGTGTGTGTGGCTCGGGCAGTGACCAATGTGAAAGGTTTGTTGGATATGTGCTCAAGACACGTTAATAGCAATGCTGTTGCTGTGTTTCCTGTACCTAGAGAGCAGGGATCAGTGAATGTTGATGGATGGTCTTTGAATGAGCTGGGAGATGTGGATGCGATTGAGGAACAGCAAGTGCAATGCTACTCTTGGCTGAGGTGAGCATGATTGGGGTTTATTTTGATGGGCAAGGGGTTTCACGTGAAACATCATAATCTTGGACGGGTGATTTCAATTGCCAATCAAAAAGGCGGTGTGGGGAAAACCACCACCAGTATTAACTTGGCTGCATCTCTGGCAGTGTTGGAAAAGAGAGTTTTGCTGATGGATTTGGATCCACAAGGTAATAGTACATCGGGCTTGGGTATTGATAAAAAAGAAGTCGAATCGGGGATGTATGAAGTATTAATGGGTGATAGTAGTTTGGCAGAGGCTGTTGTTGAGACAGAGTGTGAAAACTTATCCTTGCTTGCTGCGACCATGGATTTGGCAGGTTCGGAAGTTGAGCTGGTGAATAAAGAAAAACGAGAGCATCGTTTGCAAAAATCATTTTCAGAATATAAGGGTGAAGCTTTTGATTATGTGATTATTGATTGCCCACCAGCATTAAATATTTTGACGCTAAATGCCTTAACAGCCTCGGATGCTGTGATGATTACATTACAAACAGAGTTTTATGCGATGGAAGGCTTGAGTCAGCTTATGGATACCATTCGCCGTGTTCGAGGTGCTTTAAATCCAGATTTGCTGATGGATGGTATTTTATTAACGATGGTAGATCGTAGAAATAATTTGGCACAGCAGGTTGAGGGTGAAGTGCGTGATTATTTCGGAAACCAAGTTTATCAGCAGGTCATTCCACGTAATGTGCGTTTATCAGAAGCTCCAAGTTATGGTGTTCCTGTAATGCATCACGATATTCGCTCGGCTGGAGCGAAAGCTTATTTGCAGGTTGCGCAAGAATTCATGCAGCGTCAGGGGTAGGGAAATGGTTGTAAAAAAAACAATGAAAAAACGTGCTTTGGGGCGAGGGCTAGATGCTTTACTGGCGGACAAGCCAACTGCGGATGTATTAAATCAATCGACTAAAATATTAATTTCAAAAATTAAACCCAATCGTTATCAACCACGTTCACACTTTGATGAGAAAGAGTTGGAGTCATTAAGTGAGTCGATTCGTAAAGAAGGGGTGTTGATGCCGATTCTTTTACGGGCACAGGGTGATGGTTATGAATTGATTGCCGGTGAACGTCGTTGGCGAGCCTCGCAAGCTGTGGGTTTATTGGAAATTCCAGCAGTTGTGCGCGAAGTGGATGATTTGCAAGCCTTGGAATTGGCAATTATTGAGAATGAACAGCGTGATGACTTAACCGCCGTTGAATCGGCAAGGGCATATAAACGTTTGATTGATGAGTTTTCTTTTACGCAGCAACAAGTCGCTGAGAGCATTGGTGTATCACGGGTGCAAGTAAGTAATTTAATCCGTTTGTTGCAACTACCCTTATCTATTCAAGAAATGATTGAGCAGCGCTTGTTAACGATGGGTAATGCTCGCCCATTGGTGGGGTTGGAGGCAGCTAAGGCTGAGGCATTGGCAAGGAAATGTGTTGCCGAGCAGTGGAGTGCCAGACAGATGGAGAAAGAGGCCAAGCGTGTATTGCAGGATCATACAAACCCTGCCTCAGAAGTCGCTATCGATGCAGATGTTGCGGCTCTTCAAGATGAGTTAATGCGTACATTGGGCTTACCCGTCAGCCTACGTTGTAAAAAGAATGGTTCGGGAGAGTTGCGGATTAGTTATAGCCGTGCACAAGAGCTTGATGGTGTGTTAAGGCGTTTGCGTGCATCTTTATAGATGAAAGCCTTAACATGCTAATATTTAGAGCTCCCTCAGAAAGTCGTTTATTACATTCTTCCAAAGGGCACAGAGAGAGATCATGTGAAGGCAACAATCCCTGTTCAAGATGCGCCGAAACGTCATGTTTCAAAAGGAAAGAGCGCAGTAACACGCGCCCTTTTGAAACATGTCAGTGAAGGAAACAAGCAGATTGCTAGGGTGCCCTTCTTTGACTCGAGCCACCCGTGGCTCTCGGGGCAAGCCCGGACTAAAGTGCGTCTAAATCCGCTGTCCTGCGGATTTATGATTCTTTCTTGGGCATGCAAGAAAGAATGAAGCATTTACTGTAAGGTTTTAACCTCTTTCAGCTCTATAAGCTTACATTCAATGGAATGCATAGCGATTATTTTTGCTGAAATATATGCGTTTCTTAGTTTCTGAGTGAAATCTATTTAAGGATACTTGTAACTATTCAGCATGCTTCCAAGCCCTTCCTCCATTCAGGGGACAAGGTGAATGCCGCAGGCAGAGAGTGTGCCCTAGGGTAGAAGGTTGGGATGGGGGGTGATTTCCTCAAACATCAACGAGAATCGTTATATACAAAACCTCACCCCAGCCCTCAAAGCACTCTCTCTTGCTGGGCATTCATCTTGTCCCTTAAAAGGGCGAGGCAGGACGATGCTGAATAGTTATGAATATTTTATATATTTAGCTTTTGACGAGCCCATGCTTGTGTCATGCGTGTTCGCTCTGTTTGTGAGGCAGCTTCTAAATGTTTTACTGCTGAAAGCTGACTGTCCAAGTCGCGTGGTAAGTGGGTGAGCATGACTTTAATAAGTTTGTCAGGTATGTCCCAGTGCAACTGTTGGGCAGCTGCTTTTAGAACACTGTGTAGATCGTGATCGCTTTCTGGGGGGGTGATATAGACCTGCTCTAGCATGCGCATGCGGCTAGCAAGCTCTGGAAGTGTAAGTTCATCATCGGCACAGCGCCAAGCAATCAATAATGGGCGAGATTTTTCTTTGGCACGTTCAATAAGATGAAACAATGCTGTAGCTGTATGTTTGGGTAAATCATGGGCTGGTAAATCAATACTCCAAAAATCATAATTTTCTAAGATTTCAAGCCATGATGCAACTTGCTGAAGGGCGGCTAAAGACGGTTCAATTTGTACGCGTGCCAATTGTGGATACTCTTCTTGTAGGGCACGTAATAGGTGACTTTTTCCTGCGGGACTCTCTGACTTTAACCATAATGTTCCGCCTTGATTGAGCCAAACACTAAGCCTTGTACAGGCTGCGATGGTGCCTTGATGGTGAACCCAAGTATGATAGCCAGGTGTGACAGGAAGAGTGAAAAGAAGTCGTTGTTGAGTCATCAATTGCTCTTGCATTTATGGCTTGGTTTCTTGCTTGGAAGCCTTGCTTGTCCAACTAATTAGATAGTGAAGACCTGAAGCGCAGGTAAGGCTAAATGTTAACCACATAGCTACTTGCAAAAGTATCACAGGTATAACGATTGCCATATTTAATAATAATAAAGCGACATAGATAATCTGTATAAAGGTTGTAGCTTTGGATATAAGACTGGGTTGCATGGTGAGCTGGCGAGTGACGATTTCATAGGTGATTGCACCCAATATTATAATCAAATCACGGAAAATAATCGCAAGGAAAACAAAGAGCGGCACTTGCCCTACTATAAACAGCGTTACAAATAAACTGATGAGCATAATTTTATCGGCCAACGGATCCAGATAGGCTCCAACTGTTGTACGCATGTTAAAATAGCGTGCAATAGCACCATCTAGCATATCAGTGATGCCCGCAATAAGCATTAATGCAAGTGCCAGCCATGGTTGGTTGCTTAGCACCATATAGACAATGATAGGGGTCATAATAATACGCGCTAACGTAAGTATATTAGGGACATTAAGCAGGTGCTGCATTATTGAATGAGCCAACCTTGTGCATTGGGGGTGGCAAGCATACCGCGTTGAGCAAACCAGTCAGCTATCCAGCTATCATCATTTTGCTTGAGTTGAATGATATACTCACGGCTACGATAGTTTAGATAGCTGGGTAACATACTCTGTATGCGCGGGTCAGATTTTAGAGCCGTTTCCAAGGCTATTTGTTCAGCCAAGCTGGCTTCTTGTTCGATCAATAGGTGCAAATTTAGGGTCAAGTTGCTGTCTGGATTTATTGTGTCGGTTGCAGCTGGTTTATGCCATGCGTATGCATCACGGGCACGAAGCATGGTTTGTATAACCCAATTTTTAAGTTGTACGAATGGCTCACCCATATCAAGATTTCGGGTTTCACTAAATTCACTTAGACGGGATTGCCCACGGACAGAGAGTTGCACTTGTATATCATCAAGCCATTGAATGCGAATAACCAGTAGCGGCGCATTGGCTTTGAGTTGGACACCCAATGCATCAGACTGCTCATGTGCATAAGCCAGCATTTCATTTTCAGAGCCTTGCATACTACTACCAAAAGCATTGATCAGTTCAATGCGAAGGTTAAAGCTAGGTAAGGTGCGAATGTGAGGGATATGTTCTTGCTCTAAACGTGCCCAGACTCTTTCTGGACTAAACTGGATGATGCTTCCGCCTTGCTCAGGGCGAACGCGGCGCAATAAAGCCATCGCCTTTATATTTCGGGGCATGGCTTGGCGTGCTTGCTGGGTAATAATTCGATTCCATAGTATGGGCAATGCCTGTTTTACCTGCTCGCGTAGAGAGGCAGCCTTACCATCCTCAAAGTTGATTGAAATGTTAAAACGTGGGTCTTCTTGTGCTTGCGCAAAACCTAGGTTGAGTAGCAAGTACAGGCATAGAAATAGAAATTTAAAGCTAGTGGACACCTTATTTGACCACGCGCAAATGCCGAACTTTTTTCTCTGGTACAGCTTCTTTTTCGCTTGTCGTAGCTGCAATTGCATCAGCGGACTGTTCGAAATTGCTTGTTTCTTGCAAACCTCGTGCCGCATTGACCACCACGCGGATGGTTTCTGGTACACAATCTTCCCACACAAGGCCTTGTTCGAGATCGCCATCAGGCTGATAGGCTGCCCAAATATATGGCATGGGGATATGACATGTATGCGACTGCCCAGAGAATGAAAAGTCGGATGTAAGTGCATCATCACGGATATAAATAGGTTGTGGCATCCGACTATTAAGTACCAAACGAAGAGCTGGGTCACCTTTTAAAAAATCAGGCACACCCACATCATCACGGGTTGCATCAACAACTATATAAACGCGCCCATGTTGCTGAAAAAACTCACGCAGTTGTTTTGCCTTGGCTGCATTTGAAAATTGAATGGTCATGCGCGTTGTTTCCGCCTTTGCTCAACGGCTTGAGAAAAGTCAGCCAGTAAATTGGCAGTGTCATCCCATGCAATACAGGCATCGGTAATGCTTACGCCATGCTTAAGGGGTTGATTCTTCACAACATTTTGACGACCTGCATGCAAATGGCTTTCAACCATCACGCCGATAATTTTATCATTACCCGCACTGATTTGTTCGCAAATATCATGACCCACAATGATTTGGCGCTCGTGTTGTTTCAGGCTGTTGGCATGGCTGCAATCAATCATAATGCCAGACTGAATGTTGGCGGATGCAAGCTCTTTTGTTGCCGTAGCAATATGTTTGGCATCGTAGTTGGGTTCACGGCCACCACGTAAAATAATATGACAATCTTCATTACCACTGGTAGAGAAGATCGCTGAGCGTCCCTCTTTGGTGAGTGATAAGAAATGATGAGGCTTGGATGCTGCATTGATGGCATCAATGGCAATACGATAGCCACCTTCGGTGCTGTTTTTAAAGCCGACAGGGCAAGATAAACCAGATGATAATTCGCGATGCCCTTGACTCTCTGTTGTGCGTGCGCCAATGGCACCCCAACTTACTAGGTCGGCAAAGTACTGCGGTGTAATCAAATCAAGAAACTCTGTGCCAGCAGGAATACCCATTTCGTTGATTTCAAGTAGTAGTTTACGAGCCATACGGATGCCCGTATTAATCTCAAATGAATCATCCAAATGAGGATCATTAATCAAACCTTTCCAACCAACCGTGGTGCGTGGTTTTTCAAAATAAACACGCATAACAATTTGTAGGGTATCAGCATATTTGTCTTTTAAATCCCGAATATGCTTAGCATATTCAATCGCTAAATCAGGACAATGGATAGAGCATGGACCAACCACGACCAATAAGCGATCATTATCACCGCGAAGAATATTGTGAATATTCTCACGTGCAGTTGTGACGGTGGATGCAGCGGTATCACTGACAGGATGTTCAGCATGAACCAATGCTGGTGATACGACTTCTTTGATGCCGACGATGCGAAGATCATCCGTCAAATGTTGGGCTGGCATGTTTTGTACCTCGATTCACATAATCATTTTTTGCTTATGTGATTGGAATGGTGCGCAGTATGCCAGAAACAGGTGAAGATTTTTAGAAAAAAGTGCGGAGTGGTTCTATAAGCCGGGTTCTGTGCCATTATTTCAAGAAATAACGGTGGTAACCATTCCTCTGGACATACCATTACTGGCAGCCTCAAGCAGCCTACCCGAAGCCACGCGCGAGCCACGCTTAACGACTTCCTATTTGGCCTTGCTGCGGATGGGGTTTACCTACGCCTGTACGCGTTACCGAATACAGCGGTGCGCTCTTACCGCACCTTTTCACCCTGACCATCGCATGCGATGGCGGTCTCGTCTCTGTGGCACTTTCCTAGGGTTTCCCCCACTGGACGTTATCCAGCATCCTGCTCTATGCAGCCCGGACTTTCCTCGATATGCATCAAAACATACCGCGATTACCCGAACCACTCCGCGCCACAAAGCTTATGAATTGTAACGCGCATAGCCAGAAATTATGTGTTCAATCAAAAGATATGTTTAAGGCTAAAGCCTGCTTTGTTACTATCGCGGAATGTTGAAAGCCTTTTATTACCGTGTGAATCAGTGGAAAGTGACAAATGAGCACTTCTACTTGGGTATTTTGGCATTGTTTGTCGGCACGCTGGCGGGTTATGGTGCATTGGTATTGCGTTTTGGTATTGAATGGGTATCGATGTTGTGGACCGGCGAGGCAACGTGGTCCGCAGCTTTGCAAAGTATTCCATGGTATATGTTTCTTGTTGCACCTGTCTCTGGCGGCTTATTGGTGGGCTTGATTAACCACTACTGGGTGCCAAAAGGTGAAGCGCGCGTTATCCCTGGTGTGTTAGAAGCATTATCGGAGCGTGGTGGGCGCATTAGCGGGCGCAAAATGTTTGCTGAGCTTACCAGTAATATCATTTCCGTGGGTAGTGGCGCATCAATGGGGCGAGAAGCACCAACAGTAGCACTTGGAGCCGCTTTAGCTTCGCAATTGGGTGAATTTTTTGGACTTAGTGAAAAGCAGATGCGAACACTTGTGGGCTGTGGTGTAGCTGCTGGTATTGCCGCAGCCTTTAATGCGCCCATTGCAGGTGTGCTTTTTGCTTTGGAAGTTATTTTAACTGATTATGCCATTGCAACATTTACGCCGATTGTGCTTGCAGCGGTGATTGCAACGGTTATTACCCGTGCGCACTTGGGCAATAATACGATGTTCTCAATTCCTGATTTTACACTGGTTTCTAGTTGGGAAATACCTGCATATATGGTGCTGGGTGTTTTTTGCGGACTTATTGCGGCACTCGTGTTGAAGGCGCTACCAAAATCACGGCATTTTTTTGAAAAATATGTTTCCAACCCTGTTTTTCGACCTGCTGTTGCGGGCTTTATTTTAGGCTGCTGTGCTTTGATTATGCCAGAAGTTATGTCGATTGGTTATGGCACAGTGGAAGGCATTTTGTTGGAGAATATTAACCCGAGTATTCAGGGTATGGTGTTACCCGTACTACTATTTTTAGGTCTTCTTTTGATGTTTAAGGCATTGGTAAGTGTGATTTGTTCGGGTGCTGGATTTGGTGGCGGAATGATTGGACCATCATTATTTATGGGTGTGGTCGCTGGAGCATTTTTTGGTTTAATTACGCATAGTATATTTCCGGAAATGTCAGAAAGTTATGGGGCTTATGCCTTGGTAGCTTGTGCAGCGATGATGGCGGCAATGCTGCAAGCTCCGATGAGCTCTATTTTGATGGTCTTTGAGCTTTCAGGAAACTATCAAATTATGATGCCTTTGATGGCGGCATGCGTGATTGCAGCCTTGGTGAAGCGTGTTTTTGGGGAAGATTCTGCGGTGACTGAAGCATTGGAAGAGCGGGGCATTGAAACAGGCTGGGGCTTGGAGCGATCATGGATGCGCTCGGTACCTGTCAGTCGAATTCCTTGGAAATCTATTCCTAAAATATCAGAGCATGCACGCTTGGCAGAGTTGAAAGAAGTCTATGTGAAGTCGGGTAAGGGCTGTGTACAGGTTGTGGATGATGATGATTTAATGGTCGGTATTATTACCTTTGCTGATTTGCAGGAATGGTTGCTGGATGCGACGCTGGATCAGGTTGTTGTCGCATCAGAAATTGCCAATCGCAAGGTTCTTACGATTTCTGAAAATGACAATTTATTGAATGCGGTAACCTTATTGGACCGTGTTGAGTTTGAACAAATGCCTGTTGTTGCAGCAGGTAATCCGCGCAAAGTTCTTGGTATTTTATCGCGCAATGCAGTATTTTCAAAATATCATAAACTCATCGTGAAACATGGTGAGAAAGTGGATGAGCATAGCCATGTTTGATTTAAATTCTGCGCAACAACAAGCTGTTGAAGCTGGTGATGGTCCGCAACTGATTCTAGCAGGGGCAGGTTCTGGGAAGACGCGTACCATTGTCCATCGTATTGGACACTTGATTGCAGCCCATGGCATTGCACCCCACCGTATTTTGGCAGTGACGTTTACCAACAAAGCCGCAGCGGAGCTTAAAACACGTTTGTCTGATTTGATTGGTGATGGTGGCGGTGGTGTGATTTCAGGCACATTTCATGCGTTATCGTTGCGCTTTTTGCGCCGTTATGCCGATGCCTTGGGTTACCCGACATCATTTCAAGTGATTGATTCGGATGACCAGAGAGCCTTGGTTAAGCGTATTTTAAAAGCCCGCAATATTGCCAGTGAAAAGCTACATCCATCCTATCTCATTGGCTGGATTGAGCATTGTAAACATGCTGGGTTATTGCCAGATCAAGTTGATTCACAAATGTGGAGTGGCATTGATTTGCGCGAGTTGTATGTCGAATATCAAGCACAACTCAAGCAGTTAGAGCGTATGGATTTTTCAGATTTAATTGTGAATACAGTGCGCTTGTTGCGTGAAATGCCCGATATTGCTGTGGCATTGCGCAGCCGCTTTGATCATGTGTTGGTGGATGAATACCAAGATACGAATCCAGTGCAACATGAATGGCTCACATTGCTCTGTAGCGAGCATCATAACCTGACAGTGGTTGGTGATGATGATCAGTCTATTTATGGTTGGCGTGGTGCAGATGTGCGCCATATTCTTGATTTTGAAAATATTTGGCAGGGTTCAGCGGTGGGGATTCATCGTTTGGAAGAAAATTATCGCTCCACCGCATCGATTCTTAAACTCGCCAATGCCATTATTTCCGATAATAGCGAACGCCATGAGAAAGTATTAAAGCCAACGCGTGAAGATGGTTTGAAACCTGCATGGAAAGTGTGCAATGATGAATATGATGAGTCACGGCAAGTGGCACGTTTTTTACAAAAGCGGCGAGATCAAGGCATTGCTTGGGATGATATGGCGGTATTGTATCGCTCGAATCGTCAATCGTTGGCTTTGGAACAAATCCTGCGACAAGAGGATATGCCTTACCAGATTATTGGTGGTGTAGGATTTTTTGAACGCTTGGAAATTAAAGATGCCTTAAGTTTTTGGGCGATTATCAATCGCTGTGCCGATGCCATGCATGTTTTACGTATTGTAAACAAACCCAAGCGCGGTATTGGCATTAAAGGGCAAGAGCAGATTGCTGCGCAATTGGCAGCGTCGGGCATGCGTGCGCATGAATGGTTGGATTTAATCGCGGCAGGACATGCCGAAGGTGTAGCAAAAAAACTACAGCCATTGGCGGGGCTTATTGTGCGTCTTCGGGGTGGTTTGGAAGATATGCCAGATCGTGGATTGATGGCGATTTTAGAGCAAACGGCATACATTGATAGCTTACAATCATTCGGTGAGTTGGAAGCTGAGTCGCGCCTTGAAAATATTCGCACGTTGCAAAATTATATTGAAATCACCATGCAGGAAGAAGTTACGCCGATTGAATTTATGGATAGGGCGGCATTGCTGCAATCGGGTGAAGAAAATGATGATGATGCGGATACACCAAAAATAAATTTGATGAGTTTGCATCGCGCCAAAGGTTTGGAGTTTGATACGGTGGTCTTGGCAGGTGTGGAAGAAGGTTTGTTGCCACATCAACGCTCACTTGATGAGGGGGATACCGATGAAGAACGGCGTTTGTTGTATGTCGGTGTAACGCGGGCCGAAAATGCGCTGTTAATTACATCGGCGCGCCAGCGTAGAGTGTTTGGCGATATGCATTTCCCAATGCCAAGCCAGTTTATTAAGGATTTGGATGCGGATGTATTGCATCGGGATAAACCCTTAGCGAAGCCCGCGACATTAAGTATAAGTCATGACTCTGGACTAGATATTGGCAGCTCTGTTTCACACCCAAGTTTTGGTGATGGTGTTGTTTTAGAGCTTGAAGGCAATGGTGATGCAACACGCGTTTCTGTGGAGTTTGAAAGAGTTGGTTTGAAACGATTGATGTTGAAATATGCTGCGTTGCAGGTTGTGTAAAGGAATAAAGAAACACGCTAATATAGATTCTACTCAGAAACTAAGAAGCGCATATATTTCAACAAAAATAATCGCCATGCATTCCATTGAATGCAAGCTTATAGAGGTGAAAGAAGCTAAAACTTTACGCAAATGCTTCATTCTTTCTTGCATGCCCAAGAAAGAACCATAAATCCGCAGGACAGCGGATTTAGACGCACTTTAGTGCGGGCTTGCCCCGAGAGCCACGGATGGCTCGAGTCAAAGAAGGGTACCCTAGGAGTCTGTCGGACTTAAGGCAATTGGCTGCAATCTCATGGATATTGGTCGCTTTTTAGCTGTGTTTTCGTTGAATAGCGGTGCTATTCGCCTCAAATCCATCTAAAAACCGCCTCAACCCCATGATTTTTCGCTACAATCGTTTAAGTCCGACAGACTCCTAGCAATCTACTTGTTTCCTTCACTTACATGTTTCAAAAAGACGCGTGTTACTGTGCTCAACCTTTTGAAACATGACGTTTTGGCGTAGCTTGAACAGGGATAATGTTGCCTTCACATGCACCTCTCTCTGTGCCCTTTGGTGGGAAAAATGTAACAAACGACTTTCTGAGGAAGCTCTAATATAGCGTAAGTGCCTAGTGTTTATCGTGCTAACAGATAGGATTTCAAACTTAAGGTGCAGATGGATGGCGTTGTTTAAAGTCAGATTCGATTTTTTCATTCCATCGAACAACACCATGTATGGCATCTTCATAAGAATCGGTAAAATCAAAGCTAAGTGCGATTAAACCGCCGAGTCCGATTGCATTTGAAGCAATTGAATTATGATTCCCTTTAAAGGCATTATATGCAGGAACGGCAATGGCTACGAGGCTTGCAAATGCAATGCCAAGGCGCGTATAGCCACTTTGCGTTTCACCCAAGTATATTTGTCCCAGTCCAGGAATGATTGACCGAAATCCAGCTTCTTCTTTTGTTTTATAAGGTTGTTGTTTTGCTTCTTGCGCTAATTTAGTCAAATTCGAATCTGCTTGAATAAGCTCATCAAATGCCTCATTGGGAGAAGAGCGAGGCAGACCTTGTGCCCCAACATTTCGATATGCCCATCCAAGCTGGTAAAGCGTGATGGGCTTTAATTTTGTTTTTGGATGCTCCTTGAGAAGTGTTTCCCAAAGTTGAACCGCACTATCTGGTGCTCGATAACGCAAATCTTCCATATCCAAAGAGCCTGCTAATGATTGAAAACCAGGAAAGTCCGTAATAGCAGAAGCAGCTTCAGCTAAATATTTTCCAGAGCTTTTGGGCGGCGGTGAAAAGCGATATTGATAAAAACTTTCTGCTTGTAGAAAAAGTTGTTTTTCAGTTGGTGGAGAATCTAACTGATCAACAATTTTTTTAATATGTAGGGATGCTTTTTGAGCTTTGGAAAAGGTCGCATCTTCATGAGGTATGAGCACTGATGTGGTAGTGCATGCGGAGGTTAGGGCGCAAATGATGAAAGCAATCATAAATTTTTTAGCTTCTTGCATTATTTCATAGTACCTATCTGGATGTCATTCTACTGATATTTTAGGGAGCATGAAGCTGCCTCTTTATAAATTATATTACAAGGCAATAAAAGATGAAGCATTTTTCATAAAAAACTACTTGAAACACATATTTTTAAGGCATAAATTCCGCTGCCGATTTTATAGCCCGCATGATTCATAAATCATCGTGATGATTGCGTAGAAGCTTTGTTTGCAATGAATGTTGAAGAAAGAGTTCGTAGCTGTGCCTACGAACGATGGATGAAGGATTTATTGCGAATAAAGAAGCAAGTAAGGGCGCGATAGTATTTGTGAATAATGTGGGATAGTTCTTAATCGGAGATACGCATGCATACATTTTCAGTGTTTGAAGCATTACAAGCACAAATTGAACAAAAAATTATTGGGCAATCACATTTGGCAAACCGTCTTTTGGTGGCGATTTTAGCGGATGGACATTTGTTGGTGGAAGGTGCGCCAGGGCTTGCCAAAACACGTGCTATTAAAGTGCTTAGTGATGGCATTGAAGGCGATTTTCACCGTGTGCAATTCACACCTGATTTACTACCGTCAGATTTGACGGGCATAGAAATTTATCGCCCACAAGATGGCAGCTTTCATTTTCAGAAAGGCCCATTATTTCATAACCTATTATTGGCAGATGAAATCAATCGTGCACCTGCCAAGGTGCAATCGGCATTGCTTGAAGCGATGGCAGAGCGTCAAATTACGGTGGGTAGTGTGAGTTATCCTTTACCTGATTTGTTTTTGGTGATGGCAACACAAAATCCGATTGAGCAAGAGGGAACATATCCACTTCCAGAAGCGCAATTGGATAGATTCTTATTACATGTGACCATTGATTATCCGAATGCTGATGCTGAACGCGATATTTTGCGTTTATCACGGCAGGAGGCAGATACTTCGTCAGATGCGGATAAGCAAGAGCTTATTCTTAC
This sequence comes from Mariprofundaceae bacterium, assembly GCA_027018935.1. Taxonomy (GTDB): domain Bacteria; phylum Pseudomonadota; class Zetaproteobacteria; order Mariprofundales; family Mariprofundaceae. The sequence goes on along the minus strand of JALUXZ010000250.1, from coordinate 6,807 downwards.
GCAAGAAGTATTGATGCAAGCGCGTCAGGAAGTCTTAAATCTGCACATGGCAGATGCTTTGGAAGATTATTTGGTGCAGTTGGTGATGGCGACACGTTGCAATCACACAAGCACAGGTGTGGTCAAACACCTTCAATATGGAGCAAGCCCACGCGCAACGATTGCCTTGGATCGTTGTGCCAGAGCCCACGCATGGCTGGCTGGGCGTGATTTTGTGACACCTGAAGATATTCAGAGCATGGCATTTGATGTCTTGCGGCATCGGCTACTGTTAAATTATGAGGCAGAAGCAGCCGGCTTGAACAGCGATGATGTGATTCATCAGCTGATTGCGCAGGTGGCAGTACCGTAAGGGCGCAGTCATGGGTCAAGCAACAGAACTTGATTTACAGCAGCTTATTTCCATGCAGCAACAGGCACGCGATCTTGCCGTGCGACGTAAATATATTCGTTCGACATTAAGTGGTGCGCATTTATCTCGCTTGCGTGGGCGTGGTATGGAATTTGATGAAGTGCGTGTGTATCAAGCTGGCGATGAGGTTTCTAGCATTGATTGGAAGGTGACAGCGCGCAAAGGCGTGACCCATACCAAAATTTTTCGTGAAGAGCGGGAGCGACCAGTATTGATGTGTGTGGATTATCGCGCATCCATGTTTTTTGCCACCCAAGGCGTGTTAAAATCCGTTTTAGCGACACAAGCTGCCGCATTATTGGCATGGCATGGTGTGGCGCAAGGTGATCGTTTGGGAGGTTTATTATTTTCTGATGATGAACACCACGAAGTGAAGCCTGCGCGTGGTCGCAATGGTGTGTTGAAATGGTTGCATGCTTGTACGCATGCCAAAGCTTGGGAACGTCAGAATATACGCCAAACTGCATCGACAGCAGCATCGATACATAGCAATGCTTTGCAGGAAGCCACTGCGCGTCTACGCCGCGTGAGTAAGCCTGGAAGTCTGATTTATATATTTAGTGATTTTCGTGGTCTGAATGATGGGGTTGTATCCAATTTGGGACAATTGGCGCGGCATAATGACGTGGTATTGCTATCGGTGAGTGATGGGATTGAAGAAAGTTTTCCTAATCAGGGAGCATACCCTGTATTTGATGGCGAAAAATATCGCATGTGTTATGCCAATGATACCTTACAGCAACACCTACAAGAGCTTTTTGAACAACGTATGACAACACTTTCAACCTTACAAAAACAACATGGTATTCAACATATGCGTTTAAATACCAGCGATGATGTGGTTGAGAAAATTCGCGCGCAGGTGTGGCAAAAATGAATCCAGCATTGGCATCGCTAAACGATATTCACTTGCCTGCCGCAGAAGCATGGTGGCATTTAGCTTGGGGCTGGTGGTTACTGCTGGGTTTGTTGGCATTGCTCGCTATTGGATTATGGGCGAGCTGGTCCTCTTTACAGGCTTGGCGTGATAAGCGGCGTGCATACAAAGCATTGCAAGCCGATGTACAATCAGAGTTGGCTGCTATGCGCATGGCTTATGCTGAAAATCATGATGGGCTGGTATTATTGGCGGCAATTTCAAGCTTTATGCGGCGCGTATCAATCACGGTGTTTGAGCGTGAAACAAGTGCAGGGCTGATTGAGGATGCTTGGCTTGATCTTCTTGATAGTCAATGGGGTGAGGCAAAGCCAGAACAAGGGTTTTCGCATGCAGTTAATGCTAATTTATTGAAATATGGCGCATATCAGCAAAAAATAGATGATAACATGCAATTAAATATTAAAAAGCTGCTCGATTTAAGTGAAAAATGGGCGGCTAAAGTGGTAAAAGATTATGTTTGAGTTTGTGTGGGTTTGGATGCTCTTGTTGTTACCCCTGCCTTGGCTCGTGCGCCGTTTTATGCCTGCTGTCCAGCGCCATCAGCAAGCAGGCTTATATATTCCATTTGCGCATGAGTTGTATGATAATAATGCGGGCAACGATGCTGAAAAAAACTCACAACCATGGCTGTTATGGCTGGCGACTTTGGCGTGGGTTTTCCTTATCATTGCTGTGGCACGTCCGCAATGGCTGGGTGATCCAGTGGAGGTATCGCGCAGTGGGCGTGATGTGATGTTAGCCGTGGATTTATCGGGTAGTATGCAAATTCAGGACTTTACATTGCATGGTCAGCAAGTGGATCGTTTAACGGCAACCAAAGCCATTGCGGGCGATTTTATTCAGCGCCGAGAAGGTGATCGTTTGGGGCTTATTTTATTTGGCTCACAAGCTTATTTGCAAACGCCACTAACCTTTGATCGGGTGACGGTTTATAGCTTTTTACAAGAATCCGCTATTGGTTTGGCAGGTAAAAAGACCGCCATCGGTGATGCCATCGGTCTAGCCGTCAAACGCTTGAAAGATAAAAAGAATATTTCACAGTTGGTGTTGATTCTACTGACTGATGGGGTGAATACCGCAGGGGCACTTGCACCCGAAGAAGCGGTAGCGATGGCGAAGAAAATCGGTTTGAAAATTCATACCATTGGTATCGGAGCTTCACAAATGAAGGTGGAATCCTTCTTTGGCTCGCAAACGGTGAACCCTTCCAAAGATTTGGATGAAGCTATGTTAAAGTCCATTGCTGAACAGACTGGCGGGCAATATTTTCGTGCCCATGATAGCGATGAGCTAAAGCATATTTATGCGTTGATTGATAAGCTTGAACCGATTGCTGCTGATGCCCAGATGTTTCGCCCTGTACAAGCTTTGTTGGTCTATCCATTGGCTATGGCGATGTTTTTTGCATGCCTTGTTTTGCTATTGTATGGGAGGCGTGTGTAATGGAGATGTTCTTAAGCCAATTTCACTTTTTGCGTCCTTTTGCATTATTATTGATATTTGTTCTTATTTTTATCATTTATCTTTTGAAAAAAGGTCAAAATAAAGATGCTTCATGGGCAACATTATGCTCGCCTGAACTTCTGGATTATTTGCAAGTCGGTGAGCCAAGCAAGGCGAGTTCTTCATCGATGTGGATGCTTGGATTGGCTGGGTTATTGGCAATCACAGCCTTGGCGGGACCTGTTTGGCAAAAACAACCACAGGCGATTTATCGTGAAGCATCAGCATTGGTCGTGGCATTGGATTTATCGCGTTCGATGGATGCGGCAGATGTTAAACCCAGTCGTTTGGTACGCGCTAAACAAAAATTACGAGACTTATTGAGTCTGCGAAAAGATGGGCAAACTGCCTTGATTGCCTTTGCTGGAACAGCCTATGTGGTGACACCGTTAACCGATGATACGGATACGATTTTATCGCAGTTGGATGGTTTAACGACAGATATTATGCCCAAGCAGGGTGGTGATTTGGATGCGGCGATGCAAAAGGCGATGGCATTATTACAACAAGCCTCGATTAAGTATGGCGAGCTGCTCTTTTTGACCGATTCAAGCGATGTCAGTGATGCCATGCTGAAGAAATTTACGGCAGCAGGACATCGTGTCAATGTGATTGCTGTGGGTACAAAGCAAGGTGCGCCGATTGCTAAGTCTGATGGCGGATTTTTAACAGATGGACATGGCAATATCGCCATCGCCAAATTGAATGTGGCTCGGTTGCAGCATGTGGCAAGCCTGGGCGGTGGTGTGTATCATGCTTTATCGTTGGATAATACGGATATTGCACCCATTTTGGCGCGTTTGAATCCATCGCTGATGGATCAGGTGAATGATACGGCGAGCAAGGAAACAAGTACGCAATATGATGTTTGGCGTGAGCAAGGGGCTTGGTTATTACTGCTAGTGATTCCCTTGGCTTTGCTTGGCTTTCGGCGGGGTCTGCTGGTGGTTGTATTGTGCTTTGGGCTACAGGTAAAACCAGTTGAAGCCAGTAGCTGGGATGATATGTGGCATACGAAGAATCATCAGGGTGAAGTGTTGATGCAGCAAAAAACATATAAAAAAGCAGCAGAAACCTTTGAAAATCCAGAATGGCGTATGGTGGCGCATTATCGGGATAAAAACTATCAAGCTGTGGTGAACGATTTTAAGAAGATTTCAGATCCGAGTAGTGATGATTGGTATAATCAAGGTAATGCGCTTGCTCAGTTAGGAAAGTTGGATGCAGCGATTGCCGCATATGATGCTGCGTTAAAAGAAAATCCAAAACATAAAGATGCGCAAGCGAATAAGCGATTGCTTGAGAAAATGAAAAAAGAGCAAAAGAAGAAGTCGAATAAACAAACATCGAACGAAAAACAATCCAAGCAACAGACATCAAATGAAAAGAAACAACAAGATTCGAATAAAAACAAGCAGAACGATTCTAAGTTAGGCAAAGATACTGCGAAGCAAGGTATGTCGAAGCAGAAAAATAAGGATGATCGGTCAAAGTCTCAGCAATCTAAGCAACAGTCGCAGGATAAACTTAAGCCAGAGCAATCGTCTAAATCAGAAAAATCCAAGCCAGCACAAGATAAGAAAAATGCTGGAAAGGATGTGGAAAAAGCCAAGCAGAGTGCCCAACAGGTGAAAGAAAAAGCACAGCAAAATAAGCGTACGAAAGAAGAAATGAAGAAGATTGAGGCACAACAAGCTTTTGAACAAAACTTACGCCGTATTCCTGATGATCCAGGCGGTTTGTTGCGGCGTAAATTTCTCTATCAATATCAACAGCAGGGCGGCGATTCTTCTGCACAGGATGGTAAGGCATGGTAAGGAATATAATGCGATATGCGATGGTGGTTTTATGTTTGTGCCTACTACCGCAATGGGCGATGGCGGAGAGTGCAACAGCATCCTTGGATCGCTCGATTACATCGTGGGGTGAATCAGTACTGTTGCAAATTCGTGTGGATGGTAGTGCCGATAAAGATCCTGATTTAAGTGTGCTAAAGAATGATTTTGATATTTTAAATCAAAGTCAAAGCAGCAATTATAGTTTAATCAATGGGCATATGAGTCGCAGTAAATCTTGGACGATTAACTTAATGCCCAAGCGAAAGGGAAATTTAGTCATTCCTGCTATTTCTTTGGGTAATGTCAGTACCCAGCCATTACATTTGCAGGTCTTAGCAGAGCAATCATCCCAATCAGGCTTGGCAGAGCCTAAAGATATTTATTTAGAAGTGAGTGCAAATTCTCAAGATGTGTATGTGCAAGCTGAGGTGCTGTTGACGGTAAAATTATTTCGCGCTGTGAACCTTGTTCAAGCACAACTGACGGAAGTTGATGTGCCGCACGCAATCATTAAGAAAATGGGCGACGATAAGAATTATGAAACAGTGCGTGATCAACGTCGATTTATTGTAACAGAACGCCGCTATGCAGTTTTTCCAGAGCAAAGCGGCGTATTGCATGTGCCTGCTTTACAGTTTACAGGGCAGGTGGTGAGCCAGCGCAGCATGTTTAATCAAGCTGGGCGTACCTTGCGGATAACATCCAAGCCATTGGATATTATGGTCGAGCCCACCCCGAAAATATGGTCACAAGGTCAACCATGGTTGCCTGCTAAAAGTGTGACTATTCGTGAAATACCAACAGATGCTGAGGCACATTTAAAAGTTGGCGAGCCGTTCACACGCACAATTGAAATCCGTGCCGAAGGCTTAACAGCCGAGCAATTACCACCGATTTTTACGCATAGCTCGCTAGCAGGCTTTAAATTATATCCTGATAAGCCCGAATTAAGTACCGAGTTGGGAGAGCATGGACTTGTGGGTATTCGTCGTGAAAAGGTAGCCATGATTCCGACCCAAGCTGGTGATGTAAGTTTGCCTGCGATTGCCATAGTATGGTGGAACACCGCAACACAAACCGTACATAAATCCGAGGTATTGCAGCGTATGATTACAGTGCTGCCAGCAGACAACCAGCCCGTAGCCACACCATCAGCTGTTGTGCCAAGCTTGTCGCAAAGCACAGCAAAGCCAGCACAATCAATGCCTCCCATTGCTGCCGAGCAGCATGATGATGGGCAAGTAAACCTTGTGTTATGGCAAGCTCTCACTGCCTTCTTTGTGATAGCTTGGATTATGACACTATTGCTGTGGTGGAAATCAACCGCGAAAAGCAAACAAATCGTGTTTGATGATGAGCAAGTTGAATCAACCGTATCGCTTAAAGTTCTACGAAAACAGCTTGAATTAGCGTGTAAGCAAAACCAAGCCAAACAGGTTGAGCAGCTATTGCCGCAATGGGCAAGGGTGTTTTTTGATGATGCATCTATTATTTATTTGGGGCAGTTAAAAGGCTATACAGAAGATTTAGATCAAGCCTTATTGGATTTAGAGGCATTTTTATATGACCCAGAAAATACGGACGCATGGCATGGTGATGTGATGTTACGGGCTATTTCTCAATTGCGTGAGCCTGATAAGGTATCGCAGCAGTTAGGTTTAAAATCTTTAGCGGAATGAAAAGGTTACTGCTAATGTTACGGCTTCTTTGAATACGGGAGTTTTTCATGGCGATTGTTATCTATCATAATCCACGTTGTTCCAAATCAAGGGCGACCTTGGCATTGATTCAAGAAAAGGGCATTGCACCTGAAATTATTGAATATTTGGATGCCGCACCATCTGAAAGTGAAATGGATGCAATTTTAAGCAAGCTGGGTATGGAGCCTGCGGACTTGATGCGTACAGGCGAAGATGAGTACAAAGAACATATTAAGGGCAAAGATTTAAGCCGTGCGGAAGCGATTGCTTTAATGGTGAAATATCCACGCATGATTGAGCGTCCTGTTGTTGTGAATGGTGATAAGGCAGCGGTTGGCCGCCCACCTGAATCTGTTTTGGCAATTTTGTAAGTCTTTTAAAAAGGAAATAATATGAAAGTTTTAGTGGTTGGTG